>NZ_JBALOX010000054.1:0-13684 GCF_036965165.1 Bacillus sp. JJ1521
AAAATACTAAAGTATAAAAAATAGCGCACAGTTATCTGTGCGCTATTTTCAATTCTATTGTCGGTCTCCATTACTAGGTGGGAGAGGAGGGAAGATTGGTACTACAGCATCACCTTCACCGTCCACTTCACCATCGCCTTCACCGCCAGTATCTCCGCCGTTTTCGCCACCATTTCCATTCCCTTGACCGGGATTAACTGGAGGTAGTGGGATTTCAATCTCTTCTTCCGGAGGTTCTGGAACTTCAATCGTATTGGTAGCAGGGTCACTCCGTTTTTCAGGATTTTTATCATTCACTGCAGTTACAGTAAATTTGTATATTGCTCCTGGTATGGCTTCAGGAACTGTATAGGTTAATTCTTTTGTTGTTGTAAGAACCTTTGCAGGACCTTCGTCAATGGAAACACTTACTTCAAAGCTATTCCCTTCAATCTCACCCTCTGCATACGCCCAAGTTAAATTGATTTGGTTTGAGACTTGGTCATACATCACATCAAGGTTTGATGGTGGATTTAGCTTATCGTATTTACCAGAGACTTCGGTCGGTTCTGTACCTTTTACGAAATACTCATAGACAATCTCGTCTTTCGGCGTGAATTCGCTTGGAAGCTTAGCGGGATCTGATCCTTTTTCCACACCGACTTTTACGACAGTCTTAGGCATTACAAAATCCTCTGCTTCTTTTCCTTCAGAAAGATTGGTAATGATATCTCTGAACAATTTTAGCGCTAAGCTTTGATCAGCAGGCATAATTGGTGTTTGGTTATTTTTATATCCTGTCCAAATGGCGACAGTGTAACTAGGTGTATAACCACTATACCATATGTCTGGAACACCGCCAGAAGGAATATTGTAGTCTTTAAGATCTTTTGCGCTGTAGTTTGAAGTACCCGTTTTACCGGCAATTTGCAATCCGGGAACATCATATCTTCGTCCAGTACCAAAATCCATTACGGATTTCAACATGTCTGTAACCATGAAAGCTGTAGCTTCAGACATTGCTGTTTCCGGCTCAGGTGCAAGAACAACTTCTCGATTATCCGGAAAGACGATTTTTTTCACAGCATGTGGTTTAATGAAATTCCCTTGGTTACCGAATGCAGCATAGGCACCAGCCATTTCAACAGGGGAGATACCGCTTCCCGTTCCACCAATGGAATATGGTTCTAAAATTGGTTTGTCAAATGTAATTCCAAGCCCTTCAGCAAATTCCGTTACATTTGAAACTCCAGCCTCTTGGAATGCTTTTAGCGCAGGAATGTTCCTTGAAAGGGCTAAAGCAGTCCTAGCTGACATTTGACCCATGTATTTTCTGTCATGGTTGTTGATAGGTGTTTTATTTTTATCAGAATAGGTGTATGGCTCATCCTTAATTTGGTGGTAGGTTGACCACTTTAAATATTCCATTGCAGGACCATAGTCTAAAATAGGTTTAATTGTTGATCCTGGTTGGTTGTCAGATTCAAGCGCAAAGTTTCTGCGTGTATTTTGTGCTTGATTTCTTCCGCCGCCTAGGGCTCTAATTTCACCTGTTCTTGTATCTACAACTGAAATCCCAGCTTGAAATTGATCATCTGGAAATTGAATATCTGGATTTTCATTTGCTAATAATGAATCGATATGAGCTTGTGCCTCAGGATCAAAGGTTGTATAAATTTTCACCCCTGAATTGTATACATCAATATCATTATGTTCCTTTAGTTCCAATTTAACTTGATCCATGAAAGAATCGATTGGCTGAGACTGTTCTTGTGATTCTACAATTGATGATTCAATTGGAATCTTTTTGGCAGCCTCTGCTTGTTCTTTCGTAATAAATTCGTGTCGAACCATTAGGTTCAAGACGATATTACGACGTTTTTCTGCTCTTTCAGGATGGATAAAAGGATTATAGATTCCTGGATTTTGTCCACTCCCTGCAATGAAAGCAGCTTCGTGAAGCTCAAGTTCATCCAGTGGCTTATCAAAATATATTTCCGCAGCCTTTGCAACACCATATGTGTTCCCAACACCGTAGTAAATTTTATTTAAATACATTTCAAGAATTTCGTCTTTTGAATATTTGCGTTCTAATTGAAATGCAAGCCATAACTCCTGTGCTTTTCTTGTGAGCTTTTTCTGTCCCTGCTCGAAAAAGGAATTCTTAATAACTTGTTGGGAAATGGTACTTGCACCTTCAGCACCAAATCCATTGGTGATGTTTGCAACGACAGCCCCACCAAGACGAATAACATCCAAGCCATGGTGTTCATAGAAACGGGCGTCTTCAACCGCTATTACAGCATTTTTCAAATTATCCGGTATTTGATTAAGAGGGACATAAGTCCGTTTTTCCGCTCCAAATTCATAAATCTTATTTCCATTCATATCGTAAACCTTTGATGAAAGTGGATCCTTCAATAAAGACTCATCCAATGGTGGAGCGCCACTTGCCATTACGAAGAATGTTGTAGCACCTGCTACCATACCGATAATTCCAATTAATAAAATGACTAATAAGATTCGTTTAAATACCTGGCCCTTTGATTTTTTACGCTTTTTTTTCTTTTGATTTGCATGTCGACGTTCTTCACGTGATTGATATTTTTCAGACATACTTGTTTCCTGCCTTTCAAATACTTTCCTACTATAAGACGAATTTCAGTAAGGAAAAGTTTCATTCCTAGTTTTTAAGGTATACTCCTAGCTAAAAAAGAGCTTGTCAATAACCTTAATATAATCAATTCTTGGACGATAGCCAATAGCTAAGTGATGGCCGAACATTTCGACTTCCTGTTTTGTAATTGATTTTCTGCCATCTTTATTTTTTCGTTCCCAAAAAGTTAAAAGGTGTTTTGCTTCAAGGAAATAGATTTCGTCTAATGTAGCAAAACGGAGGATCACAAAACAAATCCCATCCTGTTTTAAACAATCGGACATATGCTTGATTTGGTGCTCGTGAAAATTTTGGAGTGGGAAGGAGGTTTTGTTCTTTGTTTCCTTCGCTTCAAAATCAATATAACGACCTTTATATATGCCGTTATAGTCCGTAGTCGATGCTTGTTTAAAATAGGCTTCCTTGATGACAGCAGCACTTCTTTTTGGGTAATCCACATTTACGATTTGGACAGGCGTTGGTTTTTTATGAATAACGGCAATTTCCTGTTCCAAATAATATTGATTCGTTTCATTGAGATCCTCTTCTAATGTCATCCCACGATTCCCATATATTCTTTGCTTAAGATGTGGTTTGTTTTTAACCTGTTGGGGTTTATATACTTTTCCATTCGGATAACGAAACTCCATACTCCCATCCCCCTTAAGACACCTATTATACCAAAAATTAATATGAAAAAGGGGAACGAAATATGAACAGTTGGGTAAAGGTCTACAGAGTTACACTTCAATATACCATATTATTCGTCTGAAAATATACTTTTGAGGGCGTGCGGAACAAGCGGATGGATATCCTAAGGACTAAGAGGTGTGCTTTTATGGACGAGATAGCAAAAATTGAAATAATGGTCAATACACGAAGAAACCGGGAACTCCATTTATCAAATGAAGAAAAAGAGTTATTTTACAAAATAAAATCAAAGACAGCAAAAGGAAATCTAGATAATATTTCAAGGACCAAAAGTTATGCAAGCTTTTTTCAACGACATAATGAAATAAGATGGTCTTTCTTAGCAAGTATGGTCTCACGGAATGCTGGCTGGAATATGACGGATCTTGAGGGTGAGTGGTTTACGAAGATTCTTAGCACGAAAGAGAGAAAGGTTCTGTTCCATACATATGAACATGCGAACTGGCTTATTTTTTCCGATGCCTATCCACAGCTCTTGGTATACGAATATTCAAAGCAATTAGGAAAGCCATTGTTTCACATGCTAAAAATGTTTTCGGTATCCCGATTTATCGAAATAGAATGGGAGTATTACTGGAAGTACCGAGAAGGTAATCGTTTAGTAACAGCTCAAATCATCAATGAACAAAATATAATCCAAAAACCGGTGATTGAGCATCCATATTATAGAAAAAGGGTTTTTAAGAGATTTTTTTATAACCTTCAAGATTTTTTACACTTTAGTTCTGTCATTTTTCCAACACTTGACGGAAGATTATTCGGTTTTTCCGTTCATCAATTTACAAAACTTGATGAAAGAATTGAACTAGGTAAAAAACTAGCATCCCTGTTATTTCATGATAGGTATCATGATTTTTTTATCAGTTTTTCAAACAAGGTTGAGCACACTGGCTCAAGATTTGATTATGAGCGATTTGTTGCCGAAAAAAAATTTCGTAATTCCCCATTTTTACGCACAACTTTTCCGATTATTAAACATCATCGAGGTGACAATGTCGATTGGTATAAAGGAAAAAGAAAAGAAAAGTGGTTTAAGGAAATCGATCTTTGTGATCAATTTGAGCTTACAACTTGGTATTTAAAAAAGCAAAAACAGATACAAGCGGGGATATTATTAGAGGAATTATTACGAAAAAACAAAGGCTGAGCGCTCAGCCTTTGTATGTATATTACGTTGATGGTCTATTCGGTCCTTCAAGTTTTTTATTTCCATAACCAGGAGCTGTCTCTTCATTACGTTCTTGTTTATTTTTCTTTTTATCCTTTTTTGCCATGGAATCTTCACCTCCTACAATAGTAGTGTGAGCTTTTTTCTAAAATACCATTCTAAAAAATATGAAAGTGTTGTCGAAAAAGGAGCGATATGATGGGGGAATTTCACTTTCTTTGACGAATGAAAACTAGTTTTGTCAAGCGTGCAGGAGGAAAAAAATTTGCGCCGAAATTAGTTAAAAAGAACGTTTAGGAGGATGGATATGTTGAAGGATGAACTTACGAAAAAAGTACATGTTCTTAAAGATATTGATCAATTGCTTTCTGCGTTAAACAAGATTGATATGCAAATCCAGACGGAGGTAGGTAGGCATATTCATGAAGAAGGAAATCAGAATATTAACCATCTGAAGCAGCTTGAAAATGAGATTATTTCATTACGCAATGCGTATCGAATTCAAAAAGAAGAACAAACACCACAGACTGACAAGGAGCATTCCTATCACTTAACATTAAGCTACTAAAACGGTATGATAGATGTTGAGGTGAGAGAATGTATACGGAACTACTTGCGAAGACAAATAAGCTTAAGGATCTCTGTGATAGATCCATGAAACGACTAGAGGATGTCAAGAATAGTGAATCATACGAAGTTCAATTTTATAAAGAAGTGAAGCCCTTTGTGGACGAAACGATGGCAATAGCAGACAGTTGGAGAGAGTTGGCGATTCTCTGGATCAAAAAAGAATATCCAAAAAATCTTCACCCAAACCAAATTGATGCTACACATGAAAATATCCAACATATCTCGATTCAAAGCTTTTATCAAGATACAAAGGTAAAACGTTATAAAAATATGTATGAATCAGTTCAGTACGTACTTGATAACATCCTTGAGAAAATAACGATAACTCAATAATAAACCTTCGTAAAGATACCTATTACAAAACGGTATCTTTTTTGTTTGAACACCCAACCCAGTTTTTACATAATCTATAGAAAAAGAACATTACAGGAGGTTTGTTCCACATGTATCAATCTTATCGCAGGAACAAAGCTGTCAAACCTTATGGTTATTCTTGGCCTTATTATGGGCAACCGACCTACCAGCAATTTTATGGTGGAGGATATCAACCCCAATTGAATCCATACAATCCAAATCCCTACATGCACTATAATATGAATAGTTATCCTGGATATTCATCATATGGGAATCAAATGCCTTATCAAACACCAAATCAAATGCCTTATCCAAACGCATACCAAACCCCGTATCCGACTGGGATGGGGCAAACGCAGCAAAAAGGGGGAGGGGGCGTCCTCAATCAATTTAAGAAAAAGGATGGAACCTACGATATCAATAAAATGATGGATACAGCCGGTCAAATGGTAGGGGCGGTAAACCAAGTAAATTCAATCGTAAAAGGACTAACGAAAACGTTTAAGGTATAACTTTAGTCAGCTGGGGAAAACAACAAATTCACAAAGCAAAACGCAGAGGTTTTTTTAGCCTTTGCGTTTTTTATATTAGCAAAAAAGAGTTGAAAAACAACACTGATGTCGTTATAATAACATTAGATAAAAACGACACCGGTGTCGTTTTTTAAAAGGAGGGTAAGAGTATGAATGGAATAATAAAAAATAAAAGTTTTATAACATTAATGATGGCTCAGGCAATATCAGGTATTGGCGATTGGTTAAGTATAGTGGCGATTATTACACTTGTTGGTTTGAAATGGAATGCTTCACCTATAGAGGTATCGCTAATCATCTTGTGTCTGGCAGTTCCAATGGCTCTTTTAGGTCCTGTAGCTGGAACTGTCGCAGATCGGTTTAGTCGAAAGGCTTTAATGATAACATCTGATCTAGTTCGTTCAGGGCTCATTCTTGTTCTTACTGTAGCTGATACAATATGGGTTGTTTATATATGTTTGTTTACAATTGGCGTGTTTTCAGCTGTATTTATTCCAGCTAAAAACGGTAAATTAAAGGAATTGGTTGTTCAAAATGATATGAAAAGTGCCATGTCCATAACGTCTATGATTGACTCCAGTACAAAGATAATGGGTCCTTTACTGAGTGGGGTATTAGTAACGGCATTTGGTACAAAACCTGTATTTTATATCGACTCTGTAACTTTTTTCATATCTGCTCTTTTAATTCTGTTCTTACCAGGATTGGTTCAGTCTGTTGAAGAAGATAATGGCAATGAGGATAGAACAGATACTTCCTTCAAAAAAGATTTTTTAGTAGGACTTACTTTTATCAAATCCAACACATATATCCTTGTAGGAATGTTTTTTTTAGGATTTAGCCTTTTGATCTTACAGCTTTCGGACTCACAAATCATTGTCTTAATTAGAGAGCTTACTACAGCATCACCGGATCTTTTTGGCTATATAGTGACATCGTCTGGTATTGGTATGTTTTTATCAGGGCTGCTTTTAGCGAAGAAAACCAATTATAACGCCTTTGCTTTATTACTTATTGGGGTTTGTGGAATGGGACTTAGCTTTGGGATCATAGCAGTATTAACTTATTTTGATGTACGTTTTTCTGTTATTTGGGGTCCTTTACTTGGAATGCTTGCAGGATTTTCAGTAAGCTTAGTGTTTATTCCATTTCAAGCATCGGTCCAAATTGAAACTCCTGTTCATATGACTGGGAGGGTGTTTGGAGTCATAAATAGTGTAACAACAACAGCAACCATTATCGGACCATTGCTAGGAGGTTGGCTCTCAACAATTCTAGGGGTGGTTCCAACATTTATGATTACATCCTCACTCTTGGTCTTAGTATCTTTAATCGGATTTTTCACAAAGAGTAAAATAGAGAGGAGTAAGAAAGATGTCACCGAAAGTCAGCAAGGAACACCTAAAGCAACGACGAGCTAAAATTTTAAAAGCAGCAACACAAGTATTTATCGAACATGGGTACGAACGAACGACCATGAAGCATGTAATGGATGCAGCTAACGTGAGTAGGGGAGGATTATATCAATATTTCTCTAATAAAGAAGACTTATATGAAGCTATATTAAAAGAAAACCTGTCCAGAAAAATACTTGAAACAAAGAATTTACTTGATGAAAAAAATGATTCTTATTGGGATTTACTTCTATTGAGAATGTTTGGTGAGCATCGTGAGCCAGATGATGAAATGGATCCATTAGCGCCAAGTAATTTAGAATTCTTCATCACAGGGAGAAATGATGAGCGTCGAACAAAGTATGCTACAGAACGTTATAATTTTGGTTTAAATCTATATGCGGATATTATTAGGGCCGGACAAGAAAATGGAGAATTCAGCAATAAATATGATAGTGATATCATAGCTCGATTTATTGTCACATTTATTGATGGGCTTGCACTTGGCCATGCTATACTTCCAATGGAGGATTTAAAGGTAAAGAAGCAATCTATTTTGTTCGTGGAAAATTTAAAAATCATCCTGGAAGTGAAGTAGATAGAAAAAAGTATTTGAAACAAACAGACGAATTCATATGCGAATTCGCCTGTTAACTAACTTGTTGTTTGTATATTTACTTCTGAACCGAATTACTTAGCATTCCTACTGAGCATCATTATTTTTTCTTTTGTTCATTATATTGTTTTGCTAAAAGCTGTAATGCTTCATTATAGGATAATCCTGAATTCGCATTAAGACGTTTTACTTCTTCCACGTCTGTATTTGAATATTGCTTCGTACTAAATCCTTTTACCATCTGAGCCACCTCTTATAAAATTTGCCTAGGCGTATTTGCGCCCGATTTTTTAGGCCCACACGATGTGGGTCATGAAGACGTTGCCACAGGATGTGGCGTCTTTAGTCTTCGATCTTACTGATCGAAAAATTACCTTTAATAAATCGTGGCATCCGCCGGAGGCTTTACTTTATTCAGTTGAACCCGCCACTGAATTGTATACACTTTTTGCCATTCATCCCACACTTATAGAAGTAGGGAACTTCTGCTGAATAAAGTTAAAGCAATTCATACACTTCATTCAGTTGCTGCACACGTTTAAAATCTCTTTCATCCATTGCATAATTGATTTCATCAGGAAGTACCTTGTTCAAAAATTCGATTTCTTCCTCATCCAAATCCTGAACAAAAGCTCCTTCAGAAGTGTATTGATTATCTATCATTTTTGTAAGGATGGCACGACTTATTTTATTTTCATCGCCATAATTTGAAATCGACTCTATTAAATACCCAAGCGTTTTGTCCATAAAAGATCACCATTTCATTTTAGGATTCTTCGAAAAAAGAGGTAAACTCCTCTCTATCTGATTCAGATTCTTTAAAATACGGGTTTTCCTCAGTTGCATTTTTAGGATCGAGATTCGTTTTAATAACAAGTATAGGCTCATCACTAGCATCTGCAATTATCCTGTCATTCAATTCTTTAAAATCAGGCAGATTTTGATTACCAGGTTTCTTCTCCACATTTACACCTCCTAGCCATATGATGCTAATCTTCAATGCAAAGTATGTAAAAAAGAGCATGATATTTCACATGCTCTCATCAATCACTATTTTTCGTTTTCTTTGTTTGGGGATGTGAATTTTTAAGACACCATTTACGTAAGATGCCTTTATTTGATTTGTGCGAATCGGGTAAGGTAATGCAACCGTCCGACTTGCTTTGTTAAAAGAATGTTTTTTTACATAGTAATGTTTTTTCTCATTTGTTTCTTCTAATTCTTCAACATGGTTGACGGTGATGGTGATGTGCCTTTCCGAATACTCAATGTCAATTTGTTCTTTTTTAACCCCTGGCAGGTCAGCAGAGATAACAAGGTCAGTGTCTGTTTCATACATATCGATTGGAAAGCCCGAGATGGGAAACGGTCTTTCAAAAAATTCATCGATGGAGTCAAGTAGTCGCCTGACGGGTTGCTGGGTAAAGAAATCATTCATTGACTTCATAAGTGGTCCGAACTGCTCAGGTTCGTATTTTCGGATTTGTTTTTCAGATTTGTCGTCTTTCATTTACTTCTCCTCCTAGACGTATTATCTACTGTCACTATATTCATTTCGAAGGAAAATGTTTTTGTTTTTAGTCATGAAAAAAAGAACTGAGCTGTATCTCAGTTCTTTTTTTCTTAAAGAAACAATTCATCCTCTAATGTTTCGAAGTCCACAATGATATTTCCTTTTTCATCTACTTCCACTATGTCTTTTTTCTTTAATTTTGTTAACGTTCTACTTACCGTTTCACGGGTTGTTCCGATCATATTGGCTAAATCCTTATTAGTAAATTGTGTGGTAATCATTATTTTTCCGTCCGGCAACTTTCGACCGTCTGTACTACAAAGCCGCATAATCAGTTTTATAATTTGCTCATATGTATTATTTAAAATTTGTGCCTCCAATCGATTTTGAAGGTCTACTATTTTTTCACCCATCACTTTAAAAAGCTTGATGCAAACCTGTGGATGCTGTAAAAGTACATTTTCAAAATGAGAGATTGAAATAACAACAGCCATGGTATCCTCCATCACCAAAGAATAAGCAGGATAGTTTCCTTTACGGAAAAAACCAACATGAGGGAACATATCCCCATCCTTTTGTACAGTTACAATTTGTTCTTTTCCATTTACATCATTTTTATATATTTTTACTTTTCCTTTATAGATAAAATATACATTCTCTAAGGGATCATCCTGCATAAAAACATGTGTGCCTCTTTTATATTGACGGTATTGGGCAATATTCACGATCTCATTTAATTCATTACTCGTTAATTCTTTAAAAAGTGGTACTGTTCGCAAAACCTCAGCTATTTCAATCCGATTCATTCATCTTCACTCCACGTTTTCACTATTATCTCCAGTGTACCAAACTACTATATTACAGGTAAAGCATTACCAGATTTCCGTCATGGGGAATTTACCAGGTTAAAAGGTCGTTGTATTAACGTATGAAAGGAATACTAGTACTTATCACAATAACTTGAAAAGAAATTTGTCCCATGTGTAATATTTTGATGTTTTTATCTATAGATTTAATGTAGAAATCGTTTAGGATTTCAAAAAAAGAGTATAGGGGGTCAATTGTTTGAAAAGGAAGCTTTCAGTTGGATTGGTATTATTGCTTTCTATATTTTTAGCTCTATCTGGTTGCTTTAGCGGTGAAAAGACAACGAATGAACCAGAAAAGCCAACAACACCAAGTGAGGAAGGTAAAGAGAACGAACAGGAAGCATCTGGACCAAAGATTCTTCGTTTAAATAATAATGAAGAGCCTGGTTCATTGCACCCTGGTACAGCACAGGGAACACATGATTCATGGATTCTTGAGCATGCGTTTGAAGGGTTAACAAAGAAGACTCCAGAAGGAGAAATCGTAGCTGGAATGGCTGAATCATGGGAGCCAAGTGAAGATGGATTAACATGGACATTTAAGCTTCGCAGTGATGCCAAATGGTCGAATGGTGATCCTGTTACCGCTCATGACTTTGAATATGCATGGAAATATGCCCTAAACCCAGAAACAGCGTCTACATACGCCTATCAACTCTATTATTTAGAGGGTGGAGAAGCATATAACGCTGCTGAAGAGGGGGCTGATTTAGCTGCACTTGAAGCTGCAGTAGGTGTAAAAGCAGTAGACGATACAACATTAGAGGTTAAGCTAGCACAACCAACTCCTTATTTCTTAGACTTAACATCTTTCTACACGTATTATCCAATAAATAAGGCTGTTCAGGAAGCAAATCCAAAATGGTACCAGGAAGCGGATTCCTACGTATCAAATGGTGCCTTTAAATTGACTGAGTGGAAGCATAAAGAAAGTATGAAGCTTGCAAAGAACGAAAACTATTATGAGAAAGACAAAATCAATTTAGATGAAGTGCATTTCGTCATAATCGATGATGAGAATACATCATGGCAAATGTACCAATCGGATGAATTAGATTTAGTTTATCCATTACCACAGGATGTAATTGGTCAATTAAAGGATCAGAAAAACCCTGAGTTCCAAATTGGTACAGATCTTGCTGTTTATTACTACAATTTAAACACTGAGAAGAAGCCATTTAATAATGTAAAGATTCGAAAAGCATTATCATTGGCAATTGATCGCGAAACAATTGTAGAGCATGTTGCTCAAGGTGGTCAAAAAGCGGCATATTCGATTGTACCGCCAGGAATTCCTGATGTTTCAGGTGATTACCAAGAAAATACAGGAAAACTATTCGAAGCAAATATTGAAGAAGCGAAAAAGTTAATAGAAGAGGGCTTGGCTGAGGAAGGTCTCGATAAGTTCCCAGCAGTAACATTAACTTACAACACGTCAGATAGCCATAAGATGATTGCAGAGGCTGTTCAGGAAATGTGGCGTAAAAATCTTGGTGTCGACATTACATTAGAAAATGTTGAGTTCCAAGTTAAGCTTGATCGGGAAAAAGCAGGTGATTATCAAATTTCCAGAGCGGGTTGGGTTGGTGACTATGTAGACCCAATGACATTTATGGACCTATGGGTAACAGATGGACCATATAATGATGCAAACTGGGGCAATCCAGAGTACGATAAGCTAGTTAACTTAGCAAAAACAACAATGAACCAAGAAGATCGCATGAAGGCTATGCATGATGCTGAAAAAATCTTAATGGATGAAATGCCTGTAATCCCAGTGTATTTCTATACAAAACCATTTACTGTGAAACCACATGTAACTGGTATTTACACACCAATCAATAGTTATCCTCAATTCATCTATGCAGATATCAAAAACTAGGTAATACAAAAGCGTAAGCGCCTTGATAGGGAACATCGACTAACTACTGCCACGTCCTGTGGCAAACGTCGATGTCAGCACTTCCTGTGCAAGTCCGACAAGCATAAGAAAAGATGGCGAGAAGGATGTACTATATCCTTCTTGACAGATTGGCTAATGACCTCGAGGGGCTAGGCGCTGGAGCTGGACTTGGATACACCCATTAAAAGGTATCCACAATGATAATTTTTATAATTTCCTAGACCACTTGTAAATCGAGGTATGCTGGAATCCAGCATACCCGATTTTTACATGCGCCTATTGTGCTGGCGTTTACGATTGCCATAGTACGAGGCGGTTTTTAGTAGACGATCCATTAAATAAGGGGGATAACATGCTTAAGTATATTGGTAAACGAGTTGTCCTTGCGGTTGTAACCCTTTGGGTAATTATCACACTTACATTCATCTTAATGCATAGTATTCCAGGAAATCCATTTGCCCAAGAAGGAACAATGCCTGAGGCAGTCTATAATAATCTCCAAAGCTATTATAATTTGGACAAACCTTTACTTGTACAATATGGTCTTTATTTACTTTCTATTTTACAGTTCGATTTTGGGCCTTCTTATAAATCTTCTACCCTAACAGTGAATGACTTAATCGTCAATGGTTTCCCTGTTTCCTTACATTTAGGAACGCAAGCCCTGCTGATTGCAATTCCACTTGGATTACTATTCGGAATTATTGCGGCTCTTTATCGTAATAGATGGCCTGACTACTCTTCTATGATTCTCGCAATCATAGGAATTTCTGTTCCAAACTTTATTCTTGCGACTTTTCTCATCAATTATTTTGCTGTTGAATTTAGATGGTTCCCTGTAGCGACCTGGAAATCATGGTCCCATACCGTTTTGCCATCCGTTTCACTCGCGGCGATGCCAATGGCTTTTATCGCTAGGTTAATGAGGTCAAGCATGCTTGAGGTGATGGGTCAGGATTATATTTTAACAGCAAAAGCAAAGGGTCTTAAGAAAGGGGCAATTATATTAAAGCATGCGATTCGAAATGCCATTTTGCCGGTTGTTACAATTGTTGGGATTTTAATTGCCAATATTGTAACAGGGAGCTTTATTATTGAAAAAATATTTGGAATCCCAGGTATGGGAGATATGTTTGTAACGAGTATTTTTAATCGGGATTACCCTGTTATCCTTGGCTCGACAATTTTTTATGCTGCCATCCTTATTCTTTTTATTCTTATTGTTGATATCGCCTATACGTGGATTGATCCAAGAATTAAAGTAACGGGGGAGAGCAAATGAAAAATCAACCAAATCTTACAGAAGACATGTTTGATCCTGCCCTGCAGAAATTTGAGGAAGCCGAAAAAATTGCAAG
>NZ_JBALOX010000055.1:0-11417 GCF_036965165.1 Bacillus sp. JJ1521
ACCTCCAAGTTGTTCTCGATTCGATTTTAGGCTCATGTGATGTGGGGCACAAAGACGTTGCCAAAGATACGGCGTTCTTAGTCTTTGATCATAAAAACTCCTGTTTAAAAATCGTGTCGTTCACTTGAAGCTTTCATTCTCTCCTGTGGATGTGTGTTAATGGAACCATCTGCTCTTGTTGAAGCGTATTCAGCTTTTGCTCTAGGTTCACCCTGAAACTTATTCTTATTTTGGTTTGGGAATCCTTGTTTTTTGTTCCGCATGCGAATACCTCCTAATCAAATGAGCCCGGCGTATTTGCGCCCGATTTTTTTCGAGCGTGCTCGAAAATCTTCCTTTAAAAATCGTGGCATCCGCCGGAGGCTTTAAATTTTTTTCAGCCAGTTTTAAACCTGTATTTATTTGATTTTCTAATTGGTTTCATCCTACCACTAAGTAGGAAGTAGGACTTATACTGAAAAAAATTAAACTGAGTTGGACACCGTGTAAAAAGGGAAATAATCGCCTTTAAACACGTATTACTAGTATGGAGTTCTTGCCTTCTTAACATGTAAAATGGATGACGTGAATTAATGGAAATCCCCATAACATTGATTGTTATGGGGAAATGGGTTAGCTTGGAATGAGCTCAAGTTTTTTACGAAGCTTTTCTTCGCTAAAAATCCAGCCAGTATAGGATGTTATAATATTTAGATCAAGGTCTAACTGAACGACCGCTACAAATGGATAATGCCCTTTACTTCGATAACGAAGATCTATAAAGCGAACCTCGTAATGATCATCATACTCATCGATTTCCCATCGATAAACAGGTGAGAAGTGAAGGAATGCAGCTAGGTTCTTGTCCTTTTTCGCAGCATTTATAACAGGCGTATCAGGAATTGGGCGTTTTACAAATTGATCATGTAAAATGATTTCCTTGTTTTTGGCACGTGCGACATAAAAATATCTTTTAGTCACGATCGCAATATGCCATTGACTAAATCGATAGGTTGGCGAAATAATGATTTCTTTAATTTCGTCTTCGATTTTTGCACGAACTGCTGCCTCAACCTTATTTCGCATTCGAAACCGGATGATATAATAGACAAAAAGGATGGTATAGACCGAAAAGAAAGTAACTCCTGGATGCAACCCAAGTTTCCAAACAATTATCCCTGCTAAATGCATGAGGAAAATAAATGGATCAAATGTGTTGATAACGCCCAACGCTACCCATTTATGTGAAAAGGGACGCAATGCCTGTGTTCCATACGCATTAAAGATATCGACAAACACATGGAGGATTACACCGATAAAGGTCCACATCCAAAGATGAAATAAATTCGCTTCGGGATAAAAGAAAAATAGAGCGCCGGTGATTAATAACGGCCACAGTAATACAGCTGGAATGGAATGTGTAATTCCACGGTGATTTTTTATATAATTGGCATTGTTTCGCAATTTAAGGATGGTATCAAGGTCTGGTGCCTGTGAACCAATTAGCGTTCCAAAGATAACGGCATGAGTAGTAGCGGGGTTAACTGTGACAGCTGGGTCGAGAGTGGCGATACCACCTAAAGCAAGACCCATAACGACATGTGTTCCTGTATCCAAAATGGAACCTCCTTTTTGTAACGTTCCTAAGATTAATGTAACCAATTTTCACTTTTAAGATAAATTATTTATAACTTTATTCAGCAGGGCTGAATAAAGTTACAGACTCCAGCGGATGTCACGATTTTTCAAAAGAGTTTTTCGAGCAGTAAGATCAAAGACTAAAAACGCCACATCCTGTGGGCATAAAATCGGTGCGCAAAATACGTCAAGACGTATTTGATTTATAATAACACCTTGTGAATGGGAATGGTATTAATTAATGAAAATGTTAGAAAATTTTTCGATAAATGAATTTCAAAAGGATTTAATTGAGTGGTTTGAAAAAGAACAAAGGGACCTTCCTTGGAGGCGCGATCAGGATCCGTATAAAGTATGGGTTTCTGAAATCATGCTTCAGCAAACACGGGTTGATACGGTTATTCCTTACTTTGAGAATTTCGTTTCCAAGTTTCCGACCATCGAAGATCTCGCTAAAGCAGAAGAAGAAAAAGTACTCAAAGCTTGGGAAGGTTTAGGGTATTATTCTCGAGTGAGAAACCTTCATGCCGCTGTTAAAGAAGTGGCTGAAACCTATGATGGCAAGGTTCCAAACACAGTGGAAGAGATATCAAGTCTAAAAGGTGTCGGGCCATATACAACTGGAGCAATTTTAAGTATCGCTTATGGGATTCCAGAGCCTGCCGTCGATGGCAATGTGATGCGTGTTCTTTCAAGGATTTTATCCGTATGGGATGATATTGCGAAACCAAAAACCCGCCAGTTGTTTGAGGATATTGTAAGAGAAATTATTTCAAAAGAAAATCCATCCGCTTTTAATCAGGCTTTAATGGAATTAGGAGCATTAATTTGTGTTCCCGGAAACCCAGCATGCTTATTATGTCCGGTTCAAGAGCATTGTAAAGCTTTTGCTGAAGGTGTTCAGAAAGAACTCCCCGTAAAAAGTAAGAAAAAGTCCCCAACCGCCGTTTCAATGGCAGCTGTAGTTTTAATGGACAAAGAGGGTCGATTTTTAATTCATAAACGTCCTGAAAAAGGACTTCTGGCAAATCTATGGGAGTTTCCAAATCACGAAACGATTTCAGAACTGCAAGCTCCAAAGGAACAGCTTATTGAATTTATAAAAAATAACTATGAAGTCGATTCAAAGATTGGCCAAGCATTTACAACAATTCAGCATGTATTTTCCCATTTAATATGGAATATCACTGTTTTTGAAGGGGAAATCGAAGGCACAGTCAAAGAAACCGACAGTTTAAGGCTGGTTAGTTTAAAGGAATTAGAGGAATATACATTCCCCGTTTCCCATCAAAAAATATTAAAAAGCTTTCTCACTCGGTGAGAAAGCTTTTTTGATCATGATTTTTGGTCTAGCTCCAGGCGCCATCGACTCCCTGGTCTAGCCATCGCTTCGGAAGTCAAATTACGCCTTCCGTCAGCGCTTTTCTTATGCTTGTCGTCTAAGGCTGAGCGCCTTGCACTTTTCTTTCAGTCGTACGACATTCTAATATCACTGGTATAGTCATGGTTACGATGGAAACCGCCTCTGGCTTGGATTTCTTGGATGATTTCACGATGAAGGGATTGACCCTCCGCATTTAAATATGGAACAATTTGCTGAAAGGAATGGTGAAAAAAAGCAAGCTCGCTTTCCTTCCATTCATTTTTTGGGAGCATTGATAAATGAGTCATGTCACGACCAGCATACATCTTCAATTACCCTCCTTTAAAAATCCTTTGTTCAATTAATAAGATTATCCAATTGTTGAAAAATTATCCTACTTATTTAGTAATTTTAAAATTATTTTTAGGGATATTACATTCACTTCTTGGACAAATTAATGGTCGTGGAGGTGATAACAATGGCTAAACAACCAAACAAGTCTTCAGCTGGAACAAACATTCAGCAAGTAAGACAACAAAACGCTCAATCTCAAGGTGCTGGTGGTCAATTCGGTACTGAGTTTGGTAGCGAAACAAATGCTCAAGAAGTAAGAGCTCAAAACCAAAAGTCTCAGTCTAACAAAGGACAAGGCTAACATAAACTAAATATTTAATACTTAACAAAAAACACTTCCATGCATTTGCTGGAAGTGTTTTTCACTTTTTGCGTCTAGCTACAGCGCCTAGCCCCTGTAGGTCACAAGCCAATCTGTCGAGAAGGTTAAAGAACAACCTTCTAGCCAGCCGTCATGTGCTTGTCGGACTTGCACAGGACAAGGAAAGCCTCGACAGCATAATCATCGCACGAAGAAAATGCATTGCATTTTCGAGGAAGTGCTGACATCGACGTTTGCCACAGGACGTGGCAGAAGTTAGTCGATGTTCCCCTATCGAGGCGCTGAAGCTTTTGTTTTGACAAAACCTCCTATTTCTCTACATAGAAAGACAAAGGAAATTGAGTCTATTTACAGAAATAATAGGTTATAACAATAAGTATAGTTCATAGACAATAGGAGGATAACATGATGAGCAATTTTAATGACCTTGTTGGTGAACAATTGAAAACAATGGACAAGCTACTTTTCATTCAATCCGAAATTGAAAGATGTCAGGAAATTGAGGCTCAAATTTTAGAACTTCAAAAAGAAACAGAACTCGAAATGATACAAGAAGAGATTAAGCGGATGCAGGAAGAACTTATGCAAATTCATGACTTATTCCAAAAACAAACCGAAGAAGTCATCCAATCTTATCAGGGTAAAATCCATCAACCTGTGTAAACAAAAGGGGTCATCGAAAAATAACGATGGCTCTTTTGTTTAACTTTATTCACCTCTTGGGTGAATAACATTAAAGCCTCCGGCGGATGCCACGGATTTTCAAAGGAAGCTTTCCAGCATTAACTGGCACTAAGCCTTCATGGAAGTGCCAGTAAAAGCCTGAGAAAGTGAACGAAGACTAAGAACGCCACGTCATGTGGCAACGTCTTCGTGACCCACTTCCTGTGGACCTCAACTAACAATCTGTGCCAAATGCATCTACAGATTGAAGTTTCACTCTATCTCGCATAGGCTCAAAGACTAAGAACGCCACGGCCTGATGTCTTCGTCTTTGTGACCCAATTCGTGTCGGCCTAAAAAATCTGGGCGCAAATACGACATGTCGTATTTGATAAAATATAGAATGAACCGTTATAATAATAGAAAAAGGTTTTTCTTTGTTGTAGACAAAGCTGCCCAAAAGTGAAAGTAGGGAGAGAGAATGGGTATTCCCATGGAAGGAGACAAAATACAAATCCATAGCTATAAACATAATGGTCATATTCACCGTGTTTGGGAAGAAACGAGAGTGCTAAAAGGAACACAAAGCCTTGTTATTGGAGGAAATGATCGCACAACCGTGACAGAATCCGACGGTCGTACTTGGATTACACGTGAACCGGCCATATGTTATTTTCATGCGCGCCATTGGTTTAATATTATCGGAATGATACGTGAGGACGGAGTGTATTATTATTGCAATATCAGTTCACCTTTTATTTCCGATGACGAAGCATTGAAATATATTGATTATGATTTGGATATTAAAGTATTCCCGGATATGACATTTATCCTTTTAGACGAGGATGAATATGAAAAGCACCGTCGTGAAATGAACTATCCTGATGTAATCGATAAGATTTTAAAGAATAATGTGGACAAGCTAATCCAATGGATTCGAGGACGTAAAGGTCCCTTTGCACCAGACTTTATTGATATCTGGTATGAGCGCTATTTAACCTACAGAAGTTAAATATATTAAGCAGAAGTCCCTGACTTCTGCTTAATATATTTAAGCCTCCGGCGGATGCCACAGATTTTCAAAGGAGACTTTCCAGCGTTAACTGGCACTAAGCCCTCATAAATGGCAATTTCCAGTAAAAGCCTGATTGGTTCAACTAACAATCTGTGGCAAAAGACGACCACAGATTGAAGTTTCACTGTATCTCGCATAGGATCAAAGACTGAGAACGCCACGGCCTGATGTCTTCGTCTTTGTGACCTATCTGGTGTGGGCCTAAAAAATCTGGGTGCAAATACGCTAAGGCGCATTTGATTTATTATCAAAGCTGTTGAAAATAGCGACAGGTTTTCAACATTTTAATAGCACAACAACTTGAAGGAAGGTCAGAGGTTTGGGGAGTACTAGACGTTATATGAAATTCGTGAAACCGTATCGGTTTCAAATCTTTATTACGATTATCATTGGAATTATTAAATTTTCAATTCCGATGCTCACACCATTATTACTAAAATATGTTTTGGACGATGTCATCGCAGCAGATTTAGCACAAGATGAAAAACTGTCCAAGCTTTTCCTTGCGATGGGAATCATGCTCTTCATTTTCCTTGTACTGCGACCGCCAGTTGAGTACTATCGTCAATATTATGCACAATGGGTCGGCAGTAAAATTCTCTATGATATCCGTGATCAGCTATTTGACCATATTCAAAAGCTGAGTCTTCGGTATTATGCCAATACTAGAGCCGGTGAAGTAATTTCAAGAGTTATTAACGATGTGGAGCAAACGAAGACTTTTGTAATTACTGGATTGATGAACTTGTGGCTCGATCTTTTTACAATCGTTATAGCAATCGTCATCATGCTGACATTAGATGTTCCATTAACAATTGTGTCCATCATTTTATTCCCACTCTATGGATTTTCGATTAAATATTTTTATGGTAGACTGCGCCATCTTACACGAGCTCGTTCACAGGCATTAGCAGAGGTGCAGGGATATCTCCATGAACGGGTTCAAGGGATTCCTGTTATCCGTAGCTTTGCGATTGAAGATCATGAACAAAAGCTTTTTGATAAGCAAAACAGTAATTTTCTACAGAAGGCATTGGACCATACAGGCTGGAATGCGAAAACTTTTGCGGTCGTGAATACAATTACCGATATCGCACCACTTCTTGTGATTGGGTATGCTGGGTATCAGGTCATTCAAGGGGATCTAACGGTAGGTACGTTAGTTGCGTTTGTTGCATATATAGACCGACTTTATAATCCGTTAAGACGGCTCGTGAACTCATCGACAACATTAACGCAGGCACTTGCGTCAATGGACCGTGTTTTTGAATTTATTGATGAAAAGTATGATATCGTCGATAAACCAAATGCGGTTGAATGTAAAAATGTATCCGGGAATATGAAGTTTGAAAATGTTTCATTCTCCTATGGGGATGATGACAATGATCAAATTGTATTGAAGAATATCAATTTAGATATTAAAAGCGGGGAAAAGGTAGCCTTAGTTGGCATGAGCGGTGGTGGAAAATCAACTCTCGTGAGCCTAATTCCGAGGTTTTATGATGTGACAGAAGGAAGAATTCTATTAGATGGGACTGACATACGTTCCTATAAAGCTAGAAGCCTCCGTGATAAAATTGGGATGGTACATCAAGATACCTTTTTATTCAGTGAATCAGTTAAGCATAATATTCTTCTTGGAAAACCAGACGCAACCGATGAAGAAATTATTGAAGCAGCCAAAGCGGCGAATGCTCATGAATTTATTGAAAATCTCCCACATGGCTATGATACTAAAGTAGGGGAAAGAGGCGTAAAGCTATCAGGTGGTCAAAAACAAAGGATAGCAATTGCACGTGTTTTCTTAAAAAATCCGCCATTATTGATTTGGGATGAGGCGACTTCTGCATTGGACCTTGAAAGTGAACACCTGATTCAGGAATCACTAGAGGAACTTGCGAAAAATCGAACGACCTTCATCGTTGCGCACCGGTTATCAACCATTACACATGCAGATAAAATTGTCCTCATTGAACATGGGGAAATCGTAGAAATTGGAACACATGCTGAATTAATGAGCAAAAAAGGTCATTATTACGATCTGTTCCAGGTTCAACAACTAGATGATTAAGGAAAATGGACGCGGAGATTATACTCTGCGTCTATTTTTTTCGACATTTTTCTCAATTTACATATGATATTTGTTATTTCCAGGGAAATGGTGTCGGAAAATAGCGGAATATTTCATTCGAATCTCGAAGCCTTTTTTTACAATGAGGTAATAATTGAGACAACTTTTTAATAAATCTTCTTGTAAAGGCAGGTGTAATGGATGGGTGAAAAAATAATAGAGGTGAAGGGTCTCCGTACCTCCTTCTTTACGGATGAAGGGGAAATACCAGCAGTGGACGATGTTGATTTTCATATAAACGAAGGCGAAATTTTAGGGGTAGTCGGAGAATCAGGCTGCGGAAAGAGCGTCACATCTTTATCCATAATGGGACTAGTTCCAACTCCTCCAGGAAAAATAGTCGGTGGCGAGATTATTTTTAATGGTGATAATCTCGTTCATTTCTCTGAAAAAAAGATGCGTCGAATTCGAGGAAATGAGATTGCAATGATTTTTCAGGAGCCGATGACATCACTAAATCCACTGTTTACGATTGGTGACCAGATGGTAGAGGGAATCAAGATTCATTTGAAATTGGACAAGAAAAAATCCCGTCTAAAGGCAATTGAAAGCATGAAACGGGTCGGTCTCCCACGGGCAGAAGAATTAATAAATGAATACCCACATCAACTATCAGGAGGCATGAGGCAAAGGGTGATGATTGCAATGGCAATGGCTTGCAACCCAAAACTATTAATCGCCGATGAGCCGACAACTGCCTTAGACGTTACGATCCAATCACAAATTTTAAAGCTGATGAAGGAATTGAATGTAGAAATGAATACGGCCATCATGCTGATTACCCATGACTTAGGTGTCGTTGCCCAAATTTGCGAGCGGGTCGCTGCCATGTATGCCGGAAGGATTGTGGAGGAAGGGAAAGTCTCGTCCATTTTTAAAAATCCAAAGCACCCATATACGAAAGGATTATTAAAATCAGTACCCGATATTCGTAAGAAAAATGAGCGGCTTTATTCGATTCCCGGGAATGTACCAAGGCCTGGCTCGATTACACATGGTTGTCGGTTTGCAGAACGTTGTGAGTTTGCATTTGAGCGCTGCTTTTCAGAAAATCCTGAGCTTTACGATGTCGACGATAAGGGGCATCGTGTTCGCTGCTTTTTACAAATTGGTGGGGAGGAAAGCCATCGTGACACAGCCTTTACTACAAGTCCATAATTTAAAAAAGTATTTCCCGGTTAAGGGCGGAGTGTTTGGAAATAAGATAGGAGACGTCAAGGCGGTTGATGGACTCTCCTTTTTTGTGAATAAGGGTGAAACACTTGGAATCGTTGGGGAAAGTGGATGTGGAAAGTCCACAACCGGAAGACTTATTTTACGGCTCTTGGAACCAACGGAAGGTCAGGTTCTTTTTGAAGAGAAGGACGTAACGAATCTATCAATGTCTGAAATGAGAAAGCTAAGGCGTGACATGCAAATCATTTTTCAGGATCCATATGCTTCCCTTAATCCAAGACATACAGTCGAAAAAATACTAGAGGAACCCCTGATTGTTCATGGAATAGGCGATAGGAAGGAAAGAAAACGAAGAGTACAAGAAATGCTAGAGGTGGTCGGCTTAAGCAGTTATCATGCAAAGAGATATCCGCACCAATTTAGTGGGGGTCAGCGTCAACGCATTGGTATTGCAAAGGCGTTAATGACGAATCCTTCCTTAATTATCGCAGACGAACCAGTTTCTGCACTTGACGTATCGATTCAGTCACAGGTATTAAATCTCATGGAGGATTTGCAAAAGAAATATGGCCTGACTTATATATTTATTGCACATGATTTAGGGGTAGTGCGGCATATAAGTGATAGAGTGGGCGTCATGTATTTAGGAAGGATCATAGAATTAACAGATAGCGAGAAGCTTTATAAAAAGCCACTTCATCCATACACAGAAGCACTATTAGAAGCTGTTCCGATTCCAGACCCTGATTATAAAAACGAGACAATGGGCATTACCGGGGAGATTCCAAGTCCAACCAATCCACCTGCTGGATGTGCGTTTCATACAAGATGTCGGAGCTGTATGGCAATATGCAAAACGACACGCCCTGAATTTAAAGAGGTAGAAGAAGGTCATTTTGTTGCTTGTCATCTCTATTAATGACATACAACATTCATGATAAAAAAATGCTTTAAAGGGGGAATTGCTTTGTTGAAGAGGAAAGGCCTATTACTCTCACTTCTATTCCTACTCCTGATATCAACAGCGTTAGTTGGCTGTAATGGAGGAAGTGAAAAAGGAAATGAAAGCCCGAATAAAGGAGAAAAACCAGCAGGAGAAACGCCATCAGAAGAAGTGCAAAAAGAGCTCGTATTTGGACGTGGTGGGGACTCCGTTTCGCTGGACCCAATTTCAACTACAGAGGGGGAAACCTTTAAGGTAACGGTTAATATCTTCGAAACCTTAATTAACTATGGAGAGCAAGATACAACATTACATCCAGGTTTGGCAACTGAATGGACACCTTCCGAGGATGGTCTCGAATATACGTTGAAGTTGCGTGAAGGGGTTAAGTTCCATGATGGATCAGACTTTAATGCAGAGGCAGTGGTTAAGAACTTTGAGCGTTGGATGAATGGCGATTCAGATCAATTCNNATGTTTGGAGGATTTAAAGGGGATGAAGGTCATGTGATTAAAGAAGTAATCGCAGAGGATGAATATACGGTTAAATTCACGTTAAATCGTCCGCAAGCACCTTTCTTAAAAAACTTAGCAATGTCTCCGTTTGGTATTGCAAGTCCAGCTGCCCTTGAGAAATTTGGGGATAATTTTATGAAAAATCCAATAGGTACTGGTCCATTCAAATTTGTAGAATGGAAAGAAAATGACCGAATTATCATAGAAAAGAATCCAGATTATTGGATGGATGGCTATCCGAAGCTAGATAAAATTATTTTTAGATCCATCCCTGAAAACTCCGCACGCTTAAATGCATTGCTTGCAGGTGAAATTGATTTAATGGATGGTGTGAATCCATCTGACCTTGAACAAATTAAAGGGAATCCGGACCTTCAAACCTTTGAGCGTCCTTCAATGAACATTGGCTACTTAGGATTTACAGTGAATCGACCACCATTTGATAACAAGCTCGTACGTCAAGCATTAAACCATGCTATTGATAAAGAGGGGATTATTGCAGCATTCTACGGCGGCCTTGCAGAGCCTGCAAAAAATCCACTTCCACCAGCATTAGAAGGCTACAATGATGAGATTGATCCATATCCTTACGATTTAGATAAGGCGAAGGAATTATTAGCTGAAGCAGGCTTCGCTGATGGATTTGAAATGGATCTGTGGGCAATGCCTGTACCGCGTCCTTATATGCCAGATGGTATGAAAGTAGCAGAAGTCATTCAATCTAGCTTCGCCGAAATCGGCGTAAAAGCAGAAATTAAGTCTGTTGACTGGGGTACGTATTTAGAGCAAGCGGCTAAAGGAGAATTTGATGCATATATGCTAGGTTGGACAGGGGATAATGGTGACCCGGATAACTTTATCTATACATTATTAGATAAAGATAGCATTGGAAGTAATAACTATTCTTATTACAGCAATGACGAGCTTCATGATATTTTAATTGAAGCCCAAACCATTCCGGATCAAGAACAACGTAATGTATTGTATAAAAAAGCGCAAGAAATCATCCATGAGGATTCACCTTGGGCACCACTTGTTCACTCAACACCATTACTTGCTGGTAAAAGTAATCTTAAGGGATTACTACCACACCCAACTGGATCCGATATTTTAACAATGGTTGAGTTCGAATAAAGGTGAGATGTAAAGGGGAGTTTTTTAACTCCCCTTTACTTTAATCAGTCAGGATTCTAATCCCGACTGATCAAAGTAATGCCTCCGGCGGATGCAACAGATTTTTAAAGGAAACTTTCCAGCA
>NZ_JBALOX010000055.1:11535-37108 GCF_036965165.1 Bacillus sp. JJ1521
GACTAAGAACGCCACTTCCTGTGGCAACGTCTTTATGACCTACTTCCTGTGGTCTAAAATCTGGGCGCAAATACGCCAAGGCGCATTTGATATCATACGAAAGAGGTGATAACCTTGTTCGCATATACGCTACGAAGAATCGGAATGGTCATCCCAGTGTTGATCGGTATGACACTAGTTGTCTTTTCGATTATTCATCTAATCCCGGGAAATCCTGCACAAATTATCCTTGGTCAGCGTGCTACCGCGGAATCCATCGCAGCACTCACAACAAAACTTGGTCTTGACCAACCGTTGTACATTCAATATTACGAGTATATAAAAGGGCTATTGACCGGGGATTTAGGAGAATCCATCAGAACTAAGACGGCAATAAGTGAAGAAATTTGGCCCTATCTAGCAGCAACAATCGAGCTAACCCTTGTCGCGATGATTATTGCAATTGTAATTGGAGTTAACGCAGGCATCATAAGCGCATGGTTTCAAAATTCATGGTTTGATTACAGTGCGATGATCCTTGCCTTAATCGGCGTATCGATGCCGATTTTTTGGTTAGGTTTAATGGAGCAATGGGCATTTGCACTGCAACTAGATTTACTGCCGACTACGGGCAGGGAAAACGTGAGGGACCCCGTTGAGTCGGTCACTAGCCTCTATTTAATCGATACATTAATAAACGGGAGAACTGACCAATTTGTAACGGTTTTAAAGCATTTAATTCTTCCAAGTATCGCGCTAGCAACCATTCCAATGGCAATAATCGCACGAATTACTCGTTCGAGTATGCTTGAAGTGATGCGCTCAGACTTTGTGCGAACAGCACGTGCTAAGGGCGTAAGAATGTTTTTGGTCGTGTACAAGCACTCCTTGAAAAATGCAGTAATCCCTGTTTTAACGGTAATCGGTTTACAAACTGGTTTATTGCTTGGAGGAGCCATCCTAACGGAAACTATTTTTGGCTGGCCTGGAATTGGAAGATATATTTATGAAGCTATTAATTACCGGGACTACCCAGTGATTCAGTCAGGTATTTTAGTGGTAGCCACCTTCTTTGTTTTTATTAATTTAATCGTAGACCTTTTATATGCAGTCATCGATCCGCGAATTAAATATCGCTAAAAAATAGGGAAGGGGTGAAAAAATGGCAGAGTTAGCAGAAACTAATATACCTACGAAAAAAAATGATGGGGTTGTGTCACCATGGAAGGAAGCATGGCGAAGCTTTGGAAAAAATAAATTAGCACTTGTCGGTACTTGTATTGTGTTCTTTTTTATCATCCTAGCGATTTTTGCGCCGCTTATTGCCCCTCAAGGGATTGACGAAAAAAATCTTGCAAATCGACTTCAGCCGCCATCCAGCGATCATTGGCTTGGAACGGATGATTTCGGGAGGGATATCTTATCAAGAATAATCTTTGGGGCTCGCATTTCACTAAGGGTTGGCTTTTTTGCGGTATTGGGCTCAGCTATCGTTGGAAGCTTGCTTGGAATTCTTGCAGGTTATTACGGTCGATGGGTGGATAACGTAATTAGTCGTATGTTTGATATTTTACTAGCATTCCCAAGTATTTTACTAGCCCTTGCGATTGTTGCGATTCTTGGACCATCATTACGGAACGCATTGATTGCCATTGCAATTATTAATGTGCCAAACTTCGGACGACTGATTCGGTCAAGGGTGTTAAGTGTTAAGGAAGAGGAATATATAACTGCAGCTAGGGCCGTTGGGATGAAGGATCGGAGAATTTTATTTCATCATATTTTGCCAAATAGTATGGCGCCGATTATCGTCCAAGCATCATTGGCAATTGCGACAGCCATCATAGAAGCGGCTGCACTTGGGTTTCTAGGGATGGGAGCACAACCGCCAAATCCTGAATGGGGTAAGATGCTTGCGGATTCAAAGAATTATTTAATACAGGCTCCGTGGACGATGATTTTCCCGGGAATTGCAATCATGCTGACTGTGCTCGGATTTAATTTGATGGGTGACGGGTTGCGGGATGCACTTGACCCAAAAATGAAGCAATAGAAAAACAGCTAATACTCGGTATGAAAAAAAGACATGTTGTTGTGCCTTTTTTTCATACCGAGTTGGTGTATGGATAGATTTAGACGCTCTCTTGAAGGTTATTACAATTATTATTGCAACACAGATAATACCCAAAGTGTAAACAAATTCAGAGACAAAATCGGTTACTTACTGTATAAATGGCTAATAGAAAGAAGTTAAAGAAATCATTTAATTGGGATGAATTCAGACTCTTTCTTAATACCTATTACCTTACGCAAGGATTAAGGTTAGCATATATGACTTAAAAAAAGAGATTATCAACATTATGTGAATGATAACTAGGAGGAGCCGTGTGCGTTAATTGCGCAAGCACGGTCCTGTGAGGGGAAGGAATACAATCTACCGCGAGGTAGAGAGATTCCCCTCTTCTTGACTAGTTGAAGAATCGTCTTTAGCTCTTATTCTGCAATCGGGTCAGATAGTGAGTATTGACGATATGCTTAGAAGTAGTTGATTCCAAATAGTATGATCATGATTAAGGGATTTAATTTGATAATGACAAACCGTGTTTCAAATAAGAATGCTTTCCAAAACAAAGACCCTTCCATATTCCAAAGCCCTTTAGTTTCATATAACTTTTTATCACTATATATTATATAGCTAATCATCAAAAACGTAACAGCTAGTGATAATGAGTAATTCATTAATCTTTTATAGTAATGTACATATGATTGACGATCTGAGATAATCTCATTTTGACTATCAGCTGTTTTTTGCCAATAATGAATACTACCAAGTAGTGACCCTTTCATATGTGACCACCCAAAATCCTCATATATCGTTTTGTAATCTTCAAACTTATCTGCTGATAAATAATCCTGATAATCCAACCGTATAATATAGGCTTTGATTTTTTTAAAAACGTATATATTTCTAATCCACTAATGTTTGTAAAGCGAAAACCTATTTGTAATTGCTCATTTAACCTTTGCTCTTCTTCTCCAATAATAAAAAACAATTTAAATTTCTTCATCGATTTCACTCATTTCATAAAGGGATATAAAAGGAATAATCTTTGGCGCGGATAGTTTAAGAACAGTTATCAGACTATTGGTCTATTTATGCTTTATACATATTATAATAAGGTATAAAACGAATTTGAGGTGGGAAAGTGAAAGCCATTGTGTACAAAAGGTATGGTCCCCCCGATGTTCTTGAACTTAAACAGGTAGAAAAACCTATTCCGAAAGAAAATGAAATCTTAGTTAAAGTAAAAGCTACAACCGTAACAGTAGCAGATATTCGGTCACGGGGTTTTACAGTTCCTCCTGCTTTTTGGCTGCCTGCACGTATAACACTTGGTTTGAGACAACCAAAAAAAGAGATATTAGGAATGGAGTTAGCTGGAGAAGTGGAGCTAGTTGGAAAAAATGTAAAAAGGTTCAAGCGAGGAGACCAAGTTTTTGCAGCATCCTTGTCTGGATTCGGTGCTTATGCCGAATATAAGTGTTTGGAGGAAGATGGACCTGTAGCTATTAAGCCATCTAACATAACGTATGGAGAAGCTGCTGCAATTCCTATTGGAGCTCGTACAGCATTGTATTTTCTTAGGAAAGCAGATATCAAGAGCGGTCAATCGGTTTTAGTCTATGGTGCTTCAGGAAGTGTAGGTAGTTATGCAGTTCAGATTGCCAAATATCTCGGAGCAAATGTTACAGGTGTTTGCAGCACTGCAAATTTGGAATTAGTAAAATCTCTGGGAGCTGACAATGTGATGGATTATACAGCAAAGGATTTTTCTAGTACAGTTGAAACATATGATGTCATCTTTGAAGCGGTAAACAAGAGTTCCTTTTCAGCTTGTATGAAATTGTTAAAGAATAATGGTACCTATATAAATGTTACTGAACCGTTACCAAGTATTCAAATGCTATGGACTAAATTGACTAGCCGCAAGAAACTAATATTGAGCCGAAATTCACCTGAAACGCCAGAAGCATTAAACTTCCTTAAAGGACTTGTTGAGATGGGGAAGTTAAGAGTGGTCATTGACAGATATTATTCGTTTAATGAGATTGTGGAAGCTCACAAATATGTCGAGAAAGGACACAAGAAGGGAAATGTAGTTATAAATGTGGAACATAACAACTAATTTTCTTTTCATTATTGAGGTTAGAAACCATGTGTTCAATTAGGGTGCGTTGATTCAAGAGGGATTATCGCACTTTTTTGTTGAAGTTATTTAAGTAAGCAGGTTGGTACAAGTAGGGTGTTTTCCTTCAAAAAGCAAAGATTGGACACCAATTATTCACATGGAGTATTGTTTCTTTAATATGAGGGGGATATTTTTATGCAGCGGATTAAATTAATGTTAATACATTTTTCAAAAGAACCTTTGTGGTTTAAAATATTGATCTCTATAACTCTTCTCATTTCCATTGTCTTTAGCAGTTCTTTCTTTTCTGATAATGACTATTTTCAAAGTCTTTCAAAATTTTCTGCCGGCATTTTCTTTTGTGCCTTGGGAACAAATATGAGAATCAATCGAAAAATTTCTACCCTTTTCTTCACCTTAGCAGTAATTTGTATATTTTTATCTATAGTCTCAATAATTTAATGGGATAAAAAGAAAGAGGAGTTATTGTTTGAAGCAACTACAATTATTGATTGTTCTTCTGATAGTCTCTCACAACAGCATCTAGTAAATTACCTCAAAATAGATTTTGCCAAACCCTTGAATAATACATTTCATCTTCAATTGGCTCTATACTAAACATCCCTTTTAGAGCATTATTCGTATATTTTGTTGCTATATTTAGTAAGAATTTATGTTATACTACATAAAATAATCTATAAGTTCTGAATTAACAAACAACATAATGGGGAGGAATGAAGAACCTTGAAGGGGAAATATGGACTGTTCTCTTTTATTTTAGCCATAGCAGGAATTTTGCTATTTTACTCGAGTTCTAAAGGAAGTAATGGAGTTTTCAACGCTTATTTCTTCACAGGGCTTGCTTCTTGGATAACAAGTTTTGTGTTAGGAGTTAAAGGAGTCAAAATAAATGAAAGTGGTACCTTCAAATATGTAGGAATGGGAATGATTTCGCTTATTGTTATAGGCTATGGATTGTTAATAGTCATTATTGGTGTTCGTGGGTTCGGAGCATAAAAAGTATTCTTGTACAGAGCATCATTCCTAAAGGGTGATGTTTTTGTACATCCAGCACGACTACCATTACATTCATATTGATAGCATATTATTTTCCGGGGGTAAATAATGCTTGGAAATATGTTGGTTTGACTACAGCGATACTTCTTGTTATAACTCTATTAATTTGGTTTATAAGTAAGAAAGAAACAAGGTCAATAAAGGGTAAATCGAAAGCGATTGTTTCAATAGGAACAGTCGCTTATCTACTAAAAGCAGCAGGTTATAACTAAGAATATATGTCATAACAAAATTAGTTACAGGGGAGTTAATATTTCGAAAAAAATATTTGTACTTATCATATTTTTTGTATCCCTATTATCTGCGTGCCAAGCAAATAAGAATGACATAGCGTTTGTTAGCGAAAGTGAAAATTGGTAAGCTGAAGTAACCGTTCATCAATCAAATGGAGAAGAAACATATCAAATTCAGCTTAATAGCAAAGGAAATAACATAGAGGAAATAGACACTTTTCGTTATTATGTGGAATCAAAAAATATCGGAGTACTAGATTTTGGTGCGAATGACGCTACATTAAATCAAGAAGGCGTATATCAAAATAAATCGTTAAGTGTTAATAGCCCTTCTACGAATGCAGAAGATGAGTTAATGATAAAAGTAGAATGGAACGATATTAGTGAAAGTTTTGATTAAAGATACAAGTGAAGATATGTGAATCGTTATACTTAAAATAATGGGTACGTTTCTCGATAACGGGAAAAGCCTTTCTTATTGTGCTAAAGGGTTAGTTTGTTACCGGGCTATTTTTATATTTAGAAAGCACCAAATATTGCGGTGCTTTTGTTAACGTTTTTTATGGTGTTTTTTGAAAATGCTTGGAACAGAGAAAAATGAAGACTAAAAGCGAGTGTTAAATTATTTTTTATTAATTTACTTAATCTGTGAAGAATTTCACTTAAACTATAGGGTGCATTAGCACAACAATATATATTTTGATGTAGTAAATGAGGTAATTTGATGTACAAAAAAGGATAGATAGATCATATTTCTATCCTTTTTAAATTTATCGCATATATGTCTGACCTTAAATATAAATTCAATGTTATTAAGCTTTTAAAAGATATCCTGACTTTTAATAAAACCCCTGTTATCTGTTTTCTACGCTTTATTTGCCTCTTCGACAATGACTTCGTTATGAAAGCTTTGGAAACTTTCAACCAAGGTATCAAGGCGTTCGAGCTGTTCTGAATACTCAAGGATAGCTGAGACAAGTGTCATTAGATGATACCAATTTTCTTGGCTCTCTTCGTCATTTGGATCCTGGTGTTCAATAAGCGTATCGATTATTTTTTTTCGATCAAATATAAAATCCTGCATTAACTCCTCAGGTGCTTGAACCTTAACTTTCCCTACAAATTTTAATAAAATCTGCTCATGGGAATGAACGAGGTCATCAATTTCTTTCACAAATAATTGCTGAAACGGAATCGGCATGTCTTGTAGTTCATTTTCATGTCTGTGCAATTTTTTTAGCATATCTAACGCACGATTTGTACAAGTAATCATTTGTCTAAATAAGACAAGCTTCCTAGACTTTTCATATTCTACCTTTTTAAAATAATTGCGTTCCTCTTTATATAGGAGAAATAACTGGTCAATTTGAATGATGTTTTCTTTAATTTTATCGATGTCATCTTTTAATGTATTGTACTCAGAAGCATGTCTGGTACTAATTCGCACCCATTTAAAGATTTCCTCACATTGCAAAACGATTGCATCATATAGTTTCTTCTCATATTTAGGTGGAAGAAAAACGAGGTTTACTAAAAATGCAGATAAGATCCCCAATAAGATGGCGAGAAATCGTAAACTAGCAAATTCAATAAACTGTTCACTTGGACTTTCCATAATCGCGATGACAGTCACAATTGCAACAGAAATCGTTTTTTCCATCTTAAACCTTAGGTTAATAGCTATAACAAGAACGACAGTCAGTCCAATGATAAATGCATTATTACCGAAATACATTCCAAATAGAACGGCAAAGAACGCACCAATCACATTTGCCTGAACCTGTTCAATTACCGTTAAATAAGAGCGGTAAATGGAAGGTTGAATGGCAAAAATAGCAGCAATTCCTGCGAATACGGGCGAAGGTAGATCAAGGAGCTTCGCAATCAGTAACGCAAGGGTAATGGCAATCCCCGTTTTTAGCATGCGGGCACCAAATTTCATTGTTTCGAATCCTTTCTATAAAAAAGCTGTTTTATTATAGTTAGCTTTTTCTCCATAATCTAAACCAATACAGTATCATACAATGATTTTATGCTTATAGCAAGGGAAACATGTACTAATTAAATGTGCCTGCTGCCGCTATTCGCGAAATAATGTCACTATCCGGAAAATACTGTCACTATCCACGAAATACTGTCGCTATCCTTAAAATACTGTCACTATCTCAAATTTACTGTCACTAAGCAAAAATGCGCAAAAGAACCTGCCACCGGCAGGTTCTAAACAAATTAAAGATTCTTAAACGCGTATTCTACAGCTTTTAGTGTCTCCACAATATCATCTTCCGTGTGTGCAATCGTGAGGAACCAAGCTTCATATTTTGATGGAGCAAGATTGATGCCTTGGCTTAGCATTAATTTGAAGAAACGACCAAACATTTCTCCGTCCGTATTCTCAGCCTGCTCATAGTTCTCAATCTTTTCATTCGTAAAGAAAACAGTCAATGCACCCTTAAGTCGATTTATCGTGATCGGCACATTGTAGTTGTGCGCATGCTTTAGAATTCCTTCTTCAAGCATTGCACCTAGCTGATCTAATTTTTCATATAAGCCTTCTTCTTGAAGGACTTCTAGACAAGCAATTCCTGATAGCATCGATGCTGGGTTTCCGGCCATTGTTCCAGCTTGGTAGGCCGGTCCAAGTGGGGCAACCTGTTCCATTATTTCCCTTTTACCACCGTAAGCACCAATTGGCAGTCCACCGCCGATGATTTTTCCAAGCGCTGTTAAGTCAGGTGTGATCCCTAATAGATTTTGGGCGCCCCCATACATAAAGCGGAAAGCCGTGATGACTTCATCAAAAATCACAAGTGCACCAGCCCCATGTGAAAGCTCAAGTACTTGCTCTAAGAAGCCTTCCTTCGGTTCCACGATTCCGAAGTTTCCTACGATTGGTTCAACAAGAACGCCCGCGATTTCCGAACCCCATTTTGCAAGGGCCTCTTTAAAAGGCTCGATATCATTGAATGGAACAGTAATTACTTCTTGTGCAATGCTCTTTGGCACACCGGCGGAATCAGGAGTTCCAAGTGTTGATGGACCTGAGCCAGCTGCAACTAGCACAAGATCGGAATGTCCATGATAGCAGCCTGCAAATTTAATGATTTTCGTTCTGTTTGTATAAGCACGTGCGACACGAATCGTTGTCATAACCGCTTCTGTTCCTGAGTTTACAAAGCGAACTTTATCCATTCCAGGCATAGCTTCTTTAAGCATTTTTGCAAACTTCACTTCATGTGGTGTTGGAGTACCGTACAACACACCTGTTTCAGCGGCCTTTGTAATCGCTTCTGTAATATGTGGGTGAGCATGGCCTGTTATGATTGGGCCATATGCTGCTAGATAATCTATGTATTTATTTCCGTCAACATCCCAAAAGTAAGCACCTTTTGCACGTTCCATTGCCACTGGTGCACCGCCGCCAACCGCTTTATATGAACGAGAGGGACTATTTACACCACCGACGATGTGCTCCAATGCCTCACTATATAATTCTTCTGATTTTGAATGATTCATTTATTGATCCTCCTAGCTTTGAACTCAACAGATTCTATTTTAGCACTAATTTTAATATGAACAAATCTACTTTATTTGTATATCCCCACGATTTTATGTACCCTACTATTAATAGGAAAAAACAGGAGGTATTTAGAATGACGATTGAAATTGGACAAAAAGCACCAGAGTTCACAGCTACTGCCAGCAATGGGGGGACTGTATCTTTAGACTATTTTAAAGGGAAAAACGTTGTGCTGTATTTTTATCCAAAAGACATGACACCAGGATGTACAACAGAGGCTTGTGATTTTAGGGACGCACACGAAAGCTTTAGTGGGCTTGACACCGTGATTCTTGGTGTAAGCACAGATTCACTTGATCGACATAAAAAATTCATCGATAAATATGATCTTCCGTTTCTATTAGTTGTAGATGAAGAGCACGAGGTAGCAGAAAAATATGGAGTCTGGAAGCTTAAGAAAAACTTTGGCAAGGAATACATGGGGATTGAGCGTTCCACCTTTATCATTGATAAAGAAGGAAATCTTGTAAAAGAGTGGCGCAAAGTATCAGTCAAAGGTCATGTTGAAGAAGCTCTCACTTACATAAAAGAAAACCTTCAATAAAAGTGATAGTGGGGATCTTTTCTCCCACTGGTCACGGAATAGTTTGTGAAGTTTCTGTGAAATATAAGAAAGGTACTGTCCAAAAGCTTACTAGAATGTAAGCAGGGACAACGTTTCGAAGCGTTACGGGTGGTGTGAACAGAAACCACTCGTATTCCTTTTTACGGTTGATTTTACAATATTCTTTACTTATAATGAAGGTATTAGTAATGATAATCGTTTTCATTTGCCGGTCATTAACGGGCTGTGACCACTGATTGAAATTTCACTGTATCATAACTAAGAATACACATAATGAGGATTTACACATGAGACTATGGATGTTAATAATCGCTGCCATTGTTCTCTCCTTTGTTTCGCTATTTATTGGAGCTATTAATATCACACCGATGGATTTATTAGATTGGGAATCAGATGAGACACAGATTTTCCTGATTAGCCGGGTCCCTCGTTTAATGGCAATCATTTTAGCGGGAGCCGGGATGAGTATTGCAGGATTAATTATGCAAAGCTTAAGTAGAAATAAATTCGTATCCCCAACAACTGCAGGAACTCTAGATGCTGCAAAGCTAGGGATTTTAATTTCAATGCTGTTCTTTGCAAATGTTACCTATACACAACAGATTATTTTTAGCTTTATATTTGCTTTAGTGGGTACACTCATTTTTATGCAAATTTTAGATAAAATTAAATTTAAGGATGCAATTTTCGTTCCGTTAATCGGGATTATGTACGGGAATATCTTATCATCCATCGCGACATTTTTTGCATATGAAGCAGACCTTATTCAAAACATTTCATCCTGGTTAATGGGAAGCTTTACATTGGTTATCGCGGGACGTTATGAGCTTTTATATGTAGCTATCCCAGCTGTTATTTTGGCGTATATTTTTGCTAATAAATTCACCGTTGCCGGTATGGGTGAGGATTTTGCGAAAAACCTTGGCTTAAGCTATAAGGTAGTATTAAATATAGGTCTTATACTTGTAGCAATTATTTCCACAACGGTTGTTTTAACTGTTGGAGTCATTCCATTTTTAGGATTAATAGTACCGAATATAGTATCGCTTTATTTAGGGGATAATTTACGAAAAACGATTCCTCATACAGCAGCTTTGGGGGTCGTGTTTCTATTAATCTGTGATATTTTAGGTAGAGTCATTGTTCACCCTTACGAGATTCCAGTCAATGTTACAGTTGCAGTAATTGGCAGTGCGATCTTCTTAATTATGTTATTTAGGGGGAGAGCATATGCGAAATAGCCATAAATTAATTCTTTTAGCGGTCATTGCAATTGTTTGCATGTTACTTTATGGATTTTATGATTTAAAAGGTGGATTTGATTATGCCTTCCCGAAACGAATGATTCGAGTATCGGCAATGGTTGTAACAGGAGTTGCGATCGCGTATTCGACCGTAGTATTCCAAACGATAACGCAAAACCGGATTCTGACTCCTTCGATGATGGGGCTAGACTCTATGTACGAAGTAGTCCAAACATTAATCTATTTCTTTGCAGGTTCGATGTCTATTTGGGTGTTAAACAAGTATTTAAACTTTGGCGCAGCGATTCTAGCCATGGTATTATTTGCACTCATCCTATATAGATTCCTGTTCCGATCCGACAAGCATCCGATCTATTTACTTCTATTAATTGGAATGATTATCGGAACACTATTAGGAAGTCTCGTAACTTTTTTACAAGTTATGATTGACCCAGTCGAATATTTAAGTCTACAAAGTCGATTATTTGCAACCTTTACAAACGTAAAGGCAGAGCTTTTATATATTGCACTCGGTATTTTACTAATTGCCTTTATTTACGGATACCTTATTATGGATAAGTTAGATGTCATGTCACTTGGCCGTGAAAATGCGATGAACCTAGGTGTCAATTATGATCGGATGGTAATGAATGTCTTAATTTTATCATCGGTATTAATTGCAACCGCAACTGCATTAGTTGGTCCGATTACATTTTTCGGTTTAATTGTAGCAAACCTGGCATATCAATTTTTTGTCACATATAAACATTCGATTTTAATTTTAGGGGCAAGTTTAATGAGTGTCATTGCCCTTGTTGGTGGTCAGTTCCTCGTTGAACATATATTTGAATTACGTACCACATTAAGTGTCATCATTAACTTTATCGGTGGTATTTACTTCATTTTCTTACTATTAAAAGAAAGTAGGTCAGCACGATGATTGAAATCAAAGGATTATCGAAGTATTTTGGGAAAAAGCCTGTTGTCGAAGATGTGTCTATTAACATTGAGCCAGGTACGATTACATCATTTATCGGGCCGAACGGTGCAGGTAAGTCCACACTTCTTTCTATGGTGAGTCGATTATTAGATGCTGATACTGGGCAAGTTTTACTTGACCAAAATAATGTGAAAAAGTGGAAGTCGTCTGAGTTCGCAAAACGTGTTTCCATTTTAAAGCAATCCAACTACTTAAATGTACGGTTAACAATTCGTGAGCTTGTTGCATTTGGGCGTTATCCATACTCAAAGGGACGACTTTCAGATGAAGATGAAAAATTCATCAACCAAGCACTTGAATATATGAATTTAATCGATATCCAAGACATGTTTTTGGATGAGTTATCAGGCGGGCAAAGACAACGTGCTTTTATTGCGATGGTTATTGCACAGGATACAGATTATGTCTTACTTGATGAACCATTAAATAACCTGGATATGAAACACTCCGTCCAAATTATGAAGATTTTGCGCAAGCTTGTGGATGAACTCGGCAAAACCGTTGTGATCGTCTTGCATGATATAAATTTTGCATCTGTATATTCAGATCGGATTGTTGCATTGAAAAACGGTAAGCTTGTTAAAAATGGACCCACACATGAAATCATTAATTCAGACGCTTTACGTGAGATCTATGATATGGATATCCCAATCCAAGAACAAAATGGCTGTCGGATTTGTGTTTACTTCAATTCACATGCATAAGACCCTTGAGGATCAATTCTCTGGGTCTTTTTTTTTAGGCCCATGGAATGGCGTTTATAGTCTTTAATTTTATGATAAAAATATTTGTTTATTTTGTATTGACGGAAGTTATTTATGACTCTATAATGAGAATAGTTATCAATGAAAATGATTCTCATTATTAACAAATACATAATCCTAAAAGGAGAGGACAACACACATGAAAAAATGGAAATTAGCAAGTGCTGTTTTAGCACTAACGTTCGCGCTTACGGCTTGCGGGAATGATGATGAGGCTACAAAAGAAAAAGTAAATGAGACTGACGTAGCCGGAGAGCAAGCAACAAATGAAGCAACTGGCCAATACCCAATGACCGTTTCTCCAACAACTGCATCAGCTGAAAGCGAAGAAGCAGGTACTGTAAACTTTGAAGATGTAACGTTTGACGCTATGCCAGAGAAAATCGTTGTTTTTGATTATGGTTTCTTAGATACATTAGATGCACTTGGTGTTGAAGGTATAGTAGGGGTGCCTCAGGATTCTAGCTTGCCAGAAAGTCTTAAAGACTATGCTAGCGATGATTACGTAAATGTTGGTACTTTAAAAGAACCGTTACTTGAAGATATTGCTGAAATCGGTCCAGATGCTATTTTCATTTCCGGTCGTCTAGCGCCATATTATGAGGAATTAAAAGAAATCGCACCAGTTGTATTCATTGGAACTTCTCAGGATGACTATTGGAATACATTCTTAGCTTCAGTTGACCTAGCAGCGAAAATGTTCGATAAAGAAGCAGAAGCGAAAGAATACAAAGCAAAAATCGATTCAGCTTTAGAAGAAGTGAAGGCTTTATCTGGTAACTACAAATCTTCATTAGTGACAATGTACAATGAAGGTAAATTATCAGGTTTCGCAACAAACTCTCGTTTCGGTTATTTGTATGATGTATATGGCTTTACTCCAGTAACCGAAGAAATTACTTCTTCTTCTCACGGATCAAACTTTGGATTTGAAGCAATTCTAGAATTAAACCCAGAAGTATTATTCGTTATCGACCGTACAGCAGCAGTGGGTGGTCAATCAAATATCGACAAAGACATGGAAAATAAAATCATCGAGAAAACACAAGCTTATCAAAACAAACGAATCGTATATTTAGACGGTGTGCTTTGGTACTTAAGTGGTGGGGGCTTACAATCTGAGCTTGCAAAAATCGAAGAAATCATTGCTGAATTAAAATAATACGCTTTAAGTAGGCTGTCCGGAGTAATCTGGGCGGCTTTTTTTTATATCCGTGAACATTCAGATTTGTTATACTGGAAAGAAAATGGAACTTTGAAAAGGGGGCACTCGTATGAGTCGAACGATTTTAATTGTGGATGACCAGCCTGAAATTGTCGAGCTGCTTAGTCTATATTTGGAAAAAGAGAATTATAGAATTCTAGAAGCCTTTGACGGCAGGGAGGCACTACATATCATCGAGAGGGAAAACATCGACCTCATGCTTGTTGACCTAATGATGCCAAACATTAATGGCTACCAGCTCATAAAAAAAGTTAGACAGAACCTACATATCCCCATCATCATTATTTCTGCTAAGAACGACGATAACGATAAAATTCTAGGACTCGGACTTGGGGCAGACGATTTTATTCCGAAGCCATTTAACCCACTAGAAGTAATCGCTCGGGTTCAGGCTCAGCTTAGAAGAAGCTATAGCTACAAACAGGAGCCGGAAACCAAAAGTGAAAGCCATCAAATTAAAGTGGGTGATATTGTCCTAGATGAAGGTTCCTTTTCAGCGGTTAAGGGTGACATTCCAATAACTCTCACAAAAATCGAATATTTTATACTTGAATTATTAATGAGTTCACCAGGGAGGGTATATACGAAACAACAAATCTTTGAACGGGCATGGAATGATTACTACATGGGCGGCGAAGAGGACAACACAATCAATGTCCATATTTCAAAGCTAAGAGAGAAGATCGAGGAAAATCCGAAAAAACCAATCTACATAAAAACTATTAGAGGCTTAGGCTATAAGTTTGAAAAACATAATTAGAAATCGATGAGGAAGAGATACATGAAAAAGTTGATTCATCGGATATTTCCAGAAAATGAAGGTGTTACCCCGTTTGTATACATTGCGAACCTAATCATTCCACTTTTCTTTTTATTTCAAGAATCACAGGGGAAATTGCTACTTGGCCTGTTATTCATGGCGGTCCTTGTTGTAGCACACCGGCAGGCTTATTGGAGCCCGCAGCACACACTTGCATTTGTGTTTGTCCAAATATCAATCATTCTGCTATTTGGATTTTTGTATGATCCCTTGTATATTTTTATGATATTCATTGTGGTATACCAGGTGGTTCGACTCACCATAAAATGGTTGTATGTCGTGTGTGGCCTGTTCACGCTTTTTGGCTTAATTCTTGTCTACCAAGTTGCCCTCACTGGAGAATATTACGCCATTCTAAATTTAGGACCACCCATATTCGGTGGCAGCATCCTCCCCTTTATTATAAGGGGGTCGATCAAGTACAAGGAAATGAGCGAAGTCTTAAGGAGAACGGCAGATGAGTTAGAGCATAAAAATCGTGAAATGACGAGACTAGAAGAAAGCAAAAAGCAAATGCTCGCTGATATCTCTCATGATTTAAAAACACCAATTACGACGATTCAGGGATATTCCAAGGCGTTATATGAAGGTGTAGTAACAGACGAAGAACAAACGAAAAAATACTTAACATACATTTATGACAAATCAATTCGTGTAACATCCTTAATTGATGAGCTCTTTATGTTTTCAAAATTAGATAGCCCTGATGTTCCTATTAAGAAGGAAAATATCGATATTTGTGAATTCTACCGTGGGGTCATTGCGGAGCATTTTGATGTATTTGAGGAAAAGGATATGGAGCTTGAAATCGACATTCCCGATTCAAAATTAATATATTCATTTGATCCAAAACTTCTCAATCGAGCAATCTCAAATCTTCTGCAAAATACGAATAAATACAATCCTGAGAATACAGAAATTTACCTTCGTTTACGTCAATCGGAAGAGAAAATTTACATTGAAGTGGGTGACGATGGTGTCGGTATCAGTGAAGACATTGCCCGAACATTATTTGATCCGTTTGTAAGGGGAGATAAAAGCAGAATGAATGATGGCGGATCGGGTCTAGGTCTCGCGATTACAAAGAAAATTGTTGAGCTCCATAACGGAACGATCCATGTTGACACAACACCAAACCGAGGAAAAACAAACTTCATAATTGAACTCACCATCGAGTCGTACTGAACAATAATTAGCAGACCAAATCGCAAAGTTGATTTGGTCTCTTTTCATTATTTGCAAAATACCCAAATCTTTACAAAACATTAACACATAACTGGAAGAGCCTTAAAAGTAGAATGTTAATTTAATATCGATAGACAGTCGGTCTATAAAGGAGGAGTAATAATGAGAAAAGAAGCAGAAGAACGTAGAAACGAAATACTTGATTCTGCTGACGAGTTGTTCAGTCAAAAGGGTTTTGATGGAACGAGTACAAACGATATTCTCAAAAAGGTCGGAATTGCACGGGGAACACTTTATTATCATTTCAAGTCAAAGGAAGATATTATGAACGCGTTGATTGATCGGTATAGTGTTCGACTAATAAGCGCTGCACAGGAAATAGCAGCTGACAAGAGTATTCCTGTAGTCGAGCGGATGATACGCGCTGTTTTATCAATGAATGTAAGTGGCGGAGGCAGTCAGGGAATAATGGGTCATATTCATAAGCCCCAGAACGCACTGATGCATCAGAAAATACAAAAAGTTATTATCAACGGCGTTACGCCCATACTTTCCGGTATCATCCAAGAGGGCATTGAACACGGACTTTTTAGCACGCCTTATCCGTATGAATGTATCGAAATGCTTGTTACATATGCAAATGTCGTTTTTGATGATGATCTGGTAGAGATGACCAATGAGGAGCGTGCCTCACGGATACAAGCGTTAATATTCAATGGAGAAAGGCTTCTGGGTGCAGAAAGAGGAAGCCTAATGAGCGTTATGCAAATGTTTGGCAGTAAGTGAATTTATAAAATCTAGAGGAAACTGCTCAAGAAGTAAAACAGAGGTGACATATGTATTTTAGACTAATCCGAAATGACATAGTAAAGAGCAAAGTAATAACATTTACAACCATGATTTTTGTCGCTGCAGCATCAATGCTCGTTTCACTTGCAGCGATTCTCATTGTTAATCTTACAGGTGCGCTAGATATGCTAATGACAAAAGCCGAAGCACCACATTTTATGCAAATGCATTCTGGTGAAATTGATAGGGAGCGACTTAAATCTTTTGCAGAAGAAAATGATAAAGTCGAAGAATATGAGATAGTAGAGTTCCTAGGTATCGATGGCTCACAAATTATTTTAGGAGATAATTCGCTTTCCAATAGTGTTCAGGATAACGGCTTAAGCATACAGAATGAAAAATTCGATTATCTTCTTGATCTTGACGGCAACATCATCAATGTATCCGATGGCGAGATTTACGTTCCAGTTGCCTATATGAAGGACAAAACTACAGAATTCGGTGATAAGGCTGTAATTAACGGGAAGGAATTTACTGTAGCGGGATTTCTCCGTGATTCGACGATGAATTCCTCGCTCTCTGCGTCAAAGCGATTTCTTGTAAGCGAGAATGATTTTGCAGAAGTAAAGGATCTTGGAAGTATCGAATATCTGATCGAGTTTAGACTAAACGATTTTTCAAAAATAGGCGAATTTGAATCGGAATATGCCTCCGCAGGACTTGAAGCGAACGGACCAACCGTGACTTATACTCTATTCAAAATGATGAACGGCATTTCAGACGGGATGATGATTGCGGTTATCCTTCTTATTAGCGCACTTGTCGTTGCCATTGCATTTTTAAGCATACGCTTTACGTTACTTGCTAAAATCGAAGACGACTACCGTGAAATTGGTGTAATGAAAGCAATCGGCCTTCGTCTATCTGACATAAAGAAGATTTACATAGCGAAATACGTAAGCATAGCAGCTGCTGGTAGTATTCTTGGGTATATTCTATCTTTATCGTTCCAAGGCATGCTACTTGAAAATATTCGGCTATATATGGGAGAAAGCGAAAATTCTTCATTTGCCCTACTATTAGGAATCATTGGCATCCTGCTTGTATTTTTTGCAATCGTTGCTTATGTAAACTTTGTTTTGAAGAGATTTCGAAAAATATCCGCTGCTCAGGCGATACGCTATGGGACTTCTCAGGAAAAGAAAGCTGGTACAAAGCGTTTTACCTTAAATGGAAACAAATTGTTAAGTACGAATATATTCCTTGGCATTAAGGATGTTCTCGCTCGAAAGGGACTTTATACAACAATGCTGATAGTTCTTGTGATTTCGTCATTTATTATCATTGTTCCGCAGAACCTGTATAACACGATATCTTCCAAGGGCTTCATTCAATATATGGGAATTGGCGATTATGATCTACGCATACAGACCACTATTTCTGACAAAACGGATGAAATCGTGAATACGGTAGAAAGTGACAGCTCCGTTTCAAAGTATACGGTTTTGACAACAAAGACTTTCAAAGTAAAAACAAATAACGGGACTGAGGAAAATATAAAAGTTGAGCTCGGTGACCATTCGGCATTCCCTATCGAGTACTCTGAAGGTAGAGCACCTGTCAGTGAAGCCGAAATCGCACTTTCGGCTTTAAATGCTGAAGAGATGGGTAAAAAAGTCGGAGATATCATTACACTTGTAAGTGAAGGAAATGAAAAAGAACTTACGGTAACGGGAATATATTCCGACGTTACGAATGGTGGTAAAACCGCAAAGGCTGTATTCTCCGACAGTTCGGCAAATATGATGTGGACCATCATCTGTGTCAAACTATCGGATACATCACTTGTAGATAGCAAGGTTTCGGCATACACGGACAAATTCGATTTTGCGAAGACTTCAGACATCGATGAATTTGTTTCTCAGACTCTAGGCTCGACAATAAGTTCTGTCGAAGTGGCTTCATACACCGCAATTGCTGTTGCGCTTGTTATTACGATACTGGTTACACTACTGTTCATGAAGATGCTTGTTGCAAAAGACAGGTATTCCATTGCCGTATTGAAGGCTCTCGGTTTTACTAATTCGGATATAAAGGTGCAGTATTATTCACGTGCTTTTTTGGTACTGATTGTAGGAATTGTTCTCGGCACGCTTCTCGCGAACACACTCGGTGAGGTCCTTGCGGGCATGCTTATTGCTTCGTTTGGAGCATCAACGTTTGATTTTACGATCAATCCGGTTCGGGCATACTTGTTAAGTCCACTGATGATGGCTGTCATGGTACTTCTCGCAACAATGTTTGGTATATCGAGAGCGGGGCAAATAAAGATTTCCCAACATATTAAGGAATAGGGGGAGTAGACAATTGAAGAAGATTCTAATAGGTGATCATATAATAAAAATGTTCGGAGAGGGAAATGAACAGCGCAATGTTCTTGATGGGGTATCTGTTGAAATAAATGAGGGTGAGTTCGTTACGATTATGGGACCTTCAGGTTCTGGAAAATCAACGTTACTGTTTGCGCTTAGCGGAACGGATGGAGTTGATGGAGGTAAGGTCCTTTTTGACGGAAAGGATTTATCAACATGCACTGAAAATGAGCTTTCGGATATACGTCGTAATAACATGGGATTTGTTTTTCAGCAGCCGACGATGCTTAAAAACTTAAACATTATCGACAATATTATCTTACCATCTATGCGTGATAATAGAAAAAATGTTGCAAAAATTTCTGATAAAGCAAGCTCACTTATGAAGAGGGTGGGAATTGAGGGGCTAGAAAAGCGTGACATTACACAGGTTTCAGGAGGTCAGCTTCAGCGTGCTGGGATATGCCGTGCACTGATGAATGGCCCGGAAATTATCTTCGGTGACGAGCCAACTGGAGCGCTCAACTCAAAATCTGCGCAGGAGATTATGGACTTGTTTTCTGAAATCAACGAAGACGGCACCGCAGTTATGCTTGTCACTCACGATGTGAAGGTTGCAGCGCGGTCGGAACGTATTTTGTTTATGCGAGACGGGAGTATTGTGACTGAGTTGAAACTTCCGAAATATGACCAGACAGATATCGATCGCAGAGTCGAAGAAGTTACAGCGAAAATGTTAGAAATAGGAATCTAATTTATTGTTTCTAAGCATCATAGATTTCGTGGATAATGCAATAATTTATAAGATCACGCTTGGATTATACTTTTAATCCAAGCGTTTTTGCTGTTTTAATTAATCTTAATAATGATATAAGACTCACTTAAGGTTGAGTTAAGGTTCGCTGTCTATGATAAGGGTAACAAAGCAAAGCGAGATTAAAAGGAGGACCTTAACATGAATCAAAATGTGATTGAACTTACAAATATATCAAAAAGCTACGGAGATGTAAAAGCAGCTGACGGCATCACCCTACAAGTTAAAAAAGGAGAAGTATTTGGAATCATTGGTGCAAACGGTGCTGGCAAATCGACCACTCTGGAAATCATGATGGGCATTCGCAAACCAGACACAGGAACCGTAAAAATACTTGGAATGAATGTTGAAAATGCATCAAACGAGATTAAACAAAAAATTGGGATCCAGCTTCAACAAACTGCACTTTACGACCGAATTAAAGTCAAGGAAGCTTTAAAACTTTTTAGCTCCTATTATGATAAAAAACAAGACTTACAAGAAATCATTGAAACACTCGGACTTCAACCTTATCTAAATAAATATGTTAAGAATCTATCAGGTGGCTGGCAACAACGCACATCCTTAGCATTAGCACTTGTAAATGACCCGGAAATTATTTTTCTCGATGAACCTACGACCGGTCTTGACCCACAAGCTAGACGCGACCTCTGGTTATTCATCAATCGCTACCGTGACGAAGGAAAAACGATCCTTCTCTCCACACATTATATGGACGAAGCGCAAAAGCACTGTGATCGAATCGCGATTATTAAAAAAGGAAAATTAGTAGCTTGTGACCGACCACAGAATCTTATTGACTCATACCTGCAAGGTGCAGGAACAATGGAAGATGTTTATTTAAAATATGCCATATAACTTTATTCAGAAAGAGTTCTCCCGTTTATTCGTATGTAAAAATTAATTTAGGTGGTTTTACTTTGACTGAATAAAGTTAATGCCTCCGGCGGATGTCACAGATTTTCAAAGGAAGTTTTTCGAGCTATAAGGTTAAAGACTAAAAACGCCATTTCCTGTGGCAACGTCTTTATNNTGTGGACCTAAAATCTGGGCGCAAATACGCCAAGGCGCATTTGATTTAATATAAGGAGGAAATTAACATGCAATCAATACTTACACATACACAAATGGAATTAAAATTATTTTTTCGTGAGACATTAGCTTTACTGTTTACTTTTATCGTCCCAGCAGTCAGTTTTATCGTATTTGGATTCATGTTTGAATCAAACACATATGAAGGACTGAACTACTTTCAAGCCTATATACCAAGTATGATCGCCATCATTATTTTCACCACAGCCTTTTTCTCAATGGGACTGCAAATCGTGATTGACCGTGAAAAAGGAGTATATAAACGTTTAAAAGGTACACCAATTAATCAAAATGCCATTTTTACTGCAACGATTTTAAAAGGATTTATCGCGATCTATGTTGGCGCAATTGAAATCTTACTAATAGCAAAGTTCGGATTTGGTTCAGAGTTAACAGCACATCCTGTTGAGTTTTTTGTAGGATTAACATTTAGTGCGATTACGTTTTTCTCAATCGGCTTTATCGTTTCAAGTGTGACAAAGCGTATGCAGACGGCATTAGGAATTGCCATGATTTCAATGTACCCGATGATGTTTTTATCAGGGGCAACCATTCCTTTAGAAACGTATCCTGAGATTCTTCAAAAAATTGCTGCATTCGTGCCACTCACTTATGTCGTGAATATACTTAGGGATGGCTGGAACGGAACACTTTTCACTACAGATGCACTTCTTGACATCGGCATCTTACTAGGAATTTTACTTGTATCAACCATCGTCGGTTTAAAATACTTCAAATGGACCGATTGAGGTAGCCTATTTTCATGGGACAGTGTCAAACGTCTATACACTTTCTATGTAACGGACGTATCTTATAAGTGTAGGGCATACCTCCTCAGATGTTAGCGTAATTTAGTGCGAGAGAAATCTCGCACTCTTTTTTTGCTTTCCCCAACCTCACAAACTTGCTACTATATAGATAAGGAGGCGTAATTATGCGAATCTTATCAACATTTATTCCAATCGAAGAAGTTACTGAAAACATGAAAAAGGCGTTTCCAGATGAAGAATTTATCTATTGTGAGGATATTAAGGAAGCCTTACCCGAACTACATACTGCAGACATTTTACTTACATACGGGGAGGACTTAACCCCAGAACATATTGAAATCGCGAAAAATCTAAAATGGATCATGGTGATCTCAGCGGGACTTGAGCTAATGCCTTTTAAAGCGATTCAGGAAAAAGGAATCCTCGTTACAAATGTAAGAGGTATTCACAAAATCCCGATGGCTGAATATACCCTTTCCATGATGTTGCATGTCACCAAGAAAAACATAAAAATCGTGGAACAACAAAAGAATAAAAACTGGGATCGATTTACCCATTTTCCTGTTGGCGAGCTACATGGCAAAACAATCGGAATCTTAGGCGTTGGGGCAATCGGAGGTGAAATTGCACGACTAGCAAAGGCTTTTAACATGAAGACCATCGGGTTAAATCGCAGTGGCAACAAACATGAATATATAGATGAAATATTCCAATTTAATGGGCTTAATTATATATGTGAAAACGCAGACTTTCTTGTTTCGGTCCTTCCAAGTACCAATGAAACAAAATATTTCCTTAACGACACCCATTTTGATCGAATGAAACAGGATGCCGTTTTTATCAATATTGGCCGCGGTGATTTAGTTAAGGAAGAGGTATTACTACGTGCAATAAAATCAAACAAGATTTCATACGCAGTATTGGATGTATTTGAACATGAACCACTGCCTAGCGACCATCCATTTTGGACACTTGAAAATGTGACGGTAACTCCGCATATTTCAAGCAAATCAAACTTTTATCAACCAAGGTCATTTGAAATCTTTGAACAAAATTTTCATACATTTAAGCAAGGTGTCAATGATTTTATCAATAAAATTGACTTGAACCGGGGGTATTAAGATGAAAATCTATACAAAAACAGGGGATAAAGGAACGACTTCATTAGTATATGGGCAGCGTGTTTCAAAAACAGATCTGCGTGTTGAAGCATACGGAACCTGCGATGAAGCTAACTCCATGATTGGATTAGGATTAAGTCATCTCCATGAATTTCAATTCGACGGCAAAGAAGAGATCGAGCAGATTTTCAAAAAAGTTCAAACGACCTTGTTTCACGTCGGTGCAGAGTTAGCGACACCTCCTGGGAAGGAAGTAAAATGGAAGGTTTCCGTGGAAGATGTTACCTTATTAGAAGAAATAATCGATACATGTGATGCAATGAATCCTCCACTTACAAACTTTGTTTTACCTGGTGGCAGCCAAGCGGGTGCAGCATTTCATGTTGCAAGAACAATTGTTAGAAGAGCAGAAAGAAATGCGGTAGCAGTTGGGGAAGATGTAAATCCACTGGTGATTTCATACTTAAATCGCCTTTCGGATTTTCTTTTCGTTGCTGCTCGCTATGTCAATCAAAAGCTTGGTCAAAGTGAGCCAACACTCCATCAATGAAATTTCCCACAAAATAAGCTTATTTCAATGGGATTAGTCATATAGTAATGGTAGATATGTTGACAAAAGCGGTGTGAGCAAGATACACTAATTATAAGGATTATAAAGTAATAATGTTTACTAGAAAAGAGGTGCATGGCGGTGTCTGAAAATCTTTTGAAAGAAGCGCTTGATACGTTGAAAGAAACCGGGGTTCGAATCACTCCGCAACGTCATGCGATATTAGAATATCTAATTAATTCAATGAGTCACCCGACTGCAGATGATATCTATAAAGCACTTGAAGGAAAGTTCCCAAATATGAGTGTCGCAACCGTGTACAATAATCTTCGAGTATTCCGTGAAGTTGGTTTAGTAAAGGAATTACCATACGGAGATTCATCAAGCCGTTTTGATTTTATCACAACACAGCACTATCACGTGATTTGTGAAGAATGTGGTAAAATTGTGGACTTCCATTACCCAGGACTCGATGAAGTGGAAGCATTGGCTGCGCATGTAACTGGCTTTAAGGTTAGTCATCATAGAATGGAAATTTACGGTTCATGTCAAGATTGTCAAAAGAAAGCAGCACACTAAAAAAGCTAACAGGTTACCCTGTCAGCTTTTTTCTGTTTTTTGATATTTTTTACTGTTGTATTTCTCATCAAATTCTTTTCCTTCAAGCTGTGGGTCAAGTGTTAATGGTTCCTTACAATGCATACATACATCCACTCGGCCAAGCATCTTAGTCGGCTTCTCACAGGAAGGACAAATGATCTGAATGGTTCGTGTCGAAAGCAAGCCAATCCAGAAATAGACCACTGTACTTGCTAGAATAAAAATAAGACCAAGAATCATAAAGATTGTCATCAAGATAACATTTTCTTTAAAAAAGATTCCTCCGTACATAACGATGAACCCAGCGAAAATCAAAGCAAGGGCAAAAGAACGAATCTTATTAATTTTACTTGAATATTTTACACTCATTTGTCAAACAACCTCCTTCATATACTATACAATAAAAAAAGAAAGATAAAAATAAAAAAAGATTCTACATAAAATGGGCAGGGTTTTATTTTTCATGCGTCGAAATATATTACCATCGGATTTGAATGGAGGAAATCAAAATGGAAGATTTACTTCGACCTCTTTACCAAGAAAGGGCAAGCCATCCCAATACTCTAGGGGTTATTCTAATAGAAAAGGGGCAGGATGCTTTTACACATACAGATCACTTTGACTTAGCCTTACTCGTAATTGTAAAAGAGGCAGAGAAAAATGTGTTTATAAAACATTATGACTACAATAAAAACAAAGCAACCTTGTATACAGTCAAAGAAAGTCAAATAAAAGACTGGCTGTTATATGGTTCCAATCGAAAGATCGTAGACTGGATCTTAAACGGCAAAGTACTATTTGATCGAAATGAATACATCGCAGACTTAAGGAACGAGCTTCATGAATTTCCCGCAGAGGAAAGACAAATTAAAATGGGGATTGAATTTGCAAAATTAATTCGTCGATACCAGGATGGGAAAGCATTTTTTAATGCAGACCAACATCTAGATGCCTATAATTATGTCATTCATGCCCTTCATCACCTTGCACGATTAGCCATTATCGAAAATGGCTTTCATCCTGAAATTACCGTCTGGAACCAAGTGAAGCAAATTGATCCACAAATTTATAAATTGTATATTGAACTTTTAGAAAGTGAAGAGTCACTTGAAAAACGGCTAGAGCTTCTCTTCCTTGCAAGTGAATTTCTCATCCATTCTAGAGCGAAACGTGGAGCCACCCATATCCTAAATGTCCTGTCTCAAAGAAATGATTCTTGGACATTCGGTGAAATTATGGAACTTCCAGAGCTTAAAGTATACTCAGTCGATCTAGAAGTATATCTCGAATTCCTAGTCGACAAACATTTTATAAATGTAGAAAATGTCGAAACAAAAGGAAAAAGCATTTTTCATAGAACATACAGTGTGAATAAATAAAATCTTTGAACTCCTTCTTCTATATTGAAGGAGTTTTTATTATTTTAATAAAATATTTAATTTGGGTGTTGACGAATAATTGGCCCCCGTGTTATATTAGATTTCGCTGCTGAAAGACAGTAATCAGCCGGCGAAAAACTTTTGAAAAATATTATTGACATTAATAAATCACCATGATATATTAAGAAAGTCGCTTCTGAGCGGCTGGTCAAAAAAGTTCTTTG
>NZ_JBALOX010000056.1:0-7602 GCF_036965165.1 Bacillus sp. JJ1521
ATTTTTCAATAAAATTTTCCTATTTTTTTAAAAAAATAAAGGAATTCTTATTGCATTGTCGAATTCTTTCTTTAGAATAAGAATATATACAAATTTTCTGGATTTAAGCTTGAGGAGGAAATAGAGTGAAAAAAATAAAAGTTTGTGTGGTTGATGATAACAGAGAACTGGTTAATTTACTTGATGAATATTTATCTAGCCAAGAAGATATCGAAGTATTAGGTGTTGCCTATAATGGTCAAGATTGCCTTAATATGCTTCAAGATAAACAGCCAGATGTTCTCGTTTTAGATATTATTATGCCTCACCTTGATGGCCTAGCAGTCTTAGAAAAATTACGCGAATCAAATCTTGAAAAACAGCCTAGTGTAATTATGTTAACAGCTTTTGGTCAAGAGGATGTGACTAAAAAGGCTGTCGATTTAGGCGCAGCTTATTTTATTTTAAAACCATTTGATATGGAAAACCTTGCAAGCCGAATCCGTCATGTTAGCGGTAAATCAACCCCAGTAATTAAACGTAACCCATCTAATCAAGTTGTTCGCACACAGCCAGAAAATAGTCCTAAAAACTTAGAGGGAAGCATTACAAGTATTATTCACGAAATTGGAGTTCCTGCACATATTAAAGGATATCTATACTTAAGAGAAGCAATCTCGATGGTATACAATGATATTGAATTATTAGGATCTATCACGAAAGTTCTTTACCCAGACATCGCAAAGAAATTCAATACAACTGCAAGCCGCGTTGAGCGTGCGATTCGCCATGCCATTGAAGTTGCGTGGAGCCGTGGTAATATTGACTCTATTTCTAATCTGTTCGGTTATACAGTAAGTATGTCAAAAGCAAAGCCAACAAACTCCGAGTTCATCGCAATGGTTGCAGATAAGCTTCGTCTTGAGCACAAAGCTTCTTGAGAGGGTAAGAGGTAATTAAAACTGAACTTACTATTCATTTATTCAGAAAACGCCGTGAAAGCGGTGTTTTTTTGTGGCGTTTTTTCTATAATGGAGGTATCACCAAAAAAAGGAGAATACCAATGATGAAAACGAAAATTTTTGGGCATAGGGGTTCAGCCGGAACACACCCGGAAAATACAATGATTTCGTTTAAAGAAGCCGCAAGAGTTGGTGCTGATGGGATTGAGTTAGATATTCAAATGACAAAAGATGGTGTCATTGTTGTCATCCATGATGAAACTGTTAATCGAACGACAAATGGAAAATATAAAGGCTGGGTTAAGGATTATACATTAAAACAAATCAAGCAAATGGATGTAAGCTATAAGTTTAAGGATAGGTACGGAAATTGCGAGATACCGACACTTGAAGAAGTATTTGATTGGGCAAAATCAAATAGGCTGCTTATCAACGTTGAATTTAAAACTGGATTAGTCTCCTATAGGGGGATAGAAGAAAAAACAATGCAGATGATTAAGGACTATGGACTTGAGGACCGAATTGTTTTATCCAGCTTTAATCACTATAGTTTAGTGAAGTGTAGGCGGATGTCGAGATCAATTGATTTGGCTATTTTATATATGGAGGGTCTTTATGAGCCGTGGGAATATGCAAAACGCCTTAAAACAAACGGAATCCATCCATATCATCCAACAATCAATAAAGAAATAGTCGATGCATCGAAGCGAAATGGCATTGCAGTTCGTCCATTTACAATAAATGATGAGAAGAAGATGAGGCAATTTATAGATTTTGGATGTTCTGCGATCATTACTGATCATCCAAGAAAGGCAGTTGCATTAGCTAAATAAACAAAAAATAATCCTGCTCACTCAGCAGGATTATTTATTTTGCTCTCCGCAACAGGGGAGCTTTCTTTACTAAATTTTTCTTGTACTTTATTTCTTTTACGGTCGCGGTGAAGAATGAAGCCACCGATAAAGGATAAGCCAGCTAGGAAGAAAATAAGACCTATAATAAATTGTAGCATTAAGGATGGTATCGGGCTATGTAATACACCGAAAAACATATCCCTCATAAATTTAATTCCAACCCCAGCTATAATTCCGGGAATTAATAATACGATTAGAGCTAATATTCGTTGCATAAATAAGTTCCTTTCAAAAAAAGACTACTTACTATTAATTTAAGCCATTAATAAAATTTGTCAAGATGGATGTTTCAGGTTATTATAAAGGTGTGCATTTTTTTGCAAAGGGAATAATAAGAGTATGTAAAATATTGCAAAACTCTAACCTTGTGATAGGGAGGTGACTGTGGATATGCAGAAGGTTATGGTCGATTTGATTTTAGATTCAACCCATGATGGAATGATTGTCATTGATATAAATAGCCAAGTTATCTTACTAAACAGTAGTGCATCAAGGATGATCGGGGTTGCGAAGGAAAATGCAATTGGTAAGCATATATTCGAATGCATTCCATATAGCCGATTACCTGAGATTCTTTCAACAAGGGCTATTGAGGTCAATCAGGAATTTGTGTTGAAAAATGGACGAAAAATTATTACAACCAGAATTCCAATGATCAATGAATCAGGAATGCTCCTAGGGGCATTTGCCGTTTTTAAAGATATTACGGAAGTTGTCAATCTTGCTGAAGAAATTACAAATTTAAAAGAAATACAAACAATGCTAGAAGCAATCATCCAATCCTCAGATGAAGCTATTTCAGTTGTGGATGAGAATGGAAGCGGCATTTTAATAAATCGTGCATACACTCGAATAACAGGACTTGAAAAAGACCAGGTTATTGGGAAGCCTGCAAACGCTGATATTTCTGAAGGAGAAAGTATGCATATGCAGGTATTAAAAACGAGAAGACCTGTAAGAGGCGCCCGAATGAAGGTAGGGCCACATGATAAAGATGTGATTGTAAATGTTGCACCGGTCATTGTGGATGGCAAGCTTAAGGGAAGTGTAGGAGTCATTCATGATGTGTCAGAAATTAGCCAACTCACATCTGAATTGAATCGGGCTAGACATATCATTCGATCCCTCGAAGCAAAATACACATTTGATGATATTATTGGTTCCTCAGAAGAAATGGAATTTGCAATAGAACAAGCGAAACTTGGAGCAAAAACCCCAGCAACCGTATTACTTAGAGGCGAATCTGGGACAGGCAAGGAATTGTTTGCACATGCGATACATAATGAAAGTAAGCGAAAATATAATAAGTTTGTTCGTGTGAATTGTGCAGCCATCTCAGAATCCCTATTAGAAAGTGAACTTTTTGGCTATGAAGAAGGTGCTTTTTCAGGAGCAAAGCGCGGTGGCAAACGCGGCATATTTGAGGAAGCGAACAATGGCAGTATTTTCTTAGATGAAATTGGGGAACTTTCTTTGAATACGCAAGCAAAATTATTAAGGGTTTTGCAAGAAAGAGAAATAAGACGAGTTGGGGGAACGAAGTCAATTCCAATCGACGTACGAATCATCGCAGCTACAAATGTAAATTTGGAAAAAGGAATTGGAAATGGGACCTTTAGAGAGGATCTCTACTATCGGATAAACAAAATACCGATCCACATTCCATCATTACGAATGAGAAAACATGATATTAAACAACTCGCGGAGCATTTGCTTCTTAAAATAAATCAGGATTACGGGCGAACAGTTGAAGGGTTAACTGAAGAAGCAATTCACTATTTATATGGATATGATTGGCCTGGAAATGTCAGGGAGCTTGAAAATGTGCTAGGCAGAGCCGTAATCTTTATGAACTATCAGGAAAGACTAATTGATGTAAACCATATCCAACCCCTACATAATTTGATGGACAAGGTTCCTGAAAGCCATTCAATACCTGAATCTGAAATTAAGGATGTCCCTTTATCGGATTTAGTTGAGAAGTACGAAGCAAAAGTGATTTCAGAGGTATTGGAACTGAATGGTGGAAATAAAACGGCGGCTGCCAAATCATTAGGGATTTCACTAAGAAGTCTATATTATAAGTTGGAAAAATATAATCTTGCAAATTAAAGCACGCAATTTTTTGCAAGAAATGCAAGATATTGCACAAAAGTTTTATGTAAAACATCCCTAATGAAGCGCTTTCATATTATTTTGTGTTGGCACGATAATTGCATAAATAATAAGTGTAAAAAACGAAGTGGACTATGATTGAAAAGAAGGTAAAACGAAATGAAACTTACGAATCTTATCAAAAATGCGGCAGAAAAATCCGGGGTTACGGTTGCAGTTGCCGCCGCTGAGGATGAAGAAGTGCTTGAAGCCGTTATCGAAGCCGTAAATCACAGGTTTTCTCGTTTTTTATTGTTCGGCAATCAAGAAAAGATTGAACAAATCCTTTCTGAAAAAGGAGGATATAGGGCAGGGCATGAAGCACTTCAAATTGTAAATTCATCAACAAAGGAAGAAGCGGCAAGGGATGCTGTAAAAGCGGTTCATGCTGGAGAAGCAGATGTTTTAATGAAAGGGAATATCGCAACTTCAACTATTTTAAAAGCCGTTTTGCATAAAGAATATGGATTACGGACAGGAAATGTATTATCACATGTTGCTGTTTTTGAAGTACCTGATTATAACCGATTTGTAATCGTAACAGATGCAGCCATGAACATCGCACCGGGGCTTCAGGAGAAGGTACAAATTTTAACGAATGCAGTTAAAGTGGCACACTCAATCGGGATAAACGTTCCAAAAGTAGCACCTATAGCAGCGGTTGAAGTTGTGAATCCATCGATGCAAGCAACATTAGATGCGGCTGTTTTAACCCAAATGAACAATCGCGGTCAAATTCAAAACTGTATCGTCGATGGACCATTAGCGCTTGATAACGCCATATCGAATCATGCGGCTGAGCATAAGGGAATTTCGAGTGCAGTGGCTGGACAGGCTGATATTTTGCTCGTTCCAACAATTGAAGTTGGAAATGCATTATATAAATCATTGGTTTATTTTGCAAAAGCAGAGGTAGGGGCTGTAATTGCAGGTGCATCTGCACCGATTGTATTAACTTCTAGAGCTGATTCTGCAAAAAGCAAATTATATTCATTAGCATTGGCAGTATGCTCTGCCAATAATAATTAACTATTGTCAATCTTGGGGAGGATCTTACAAAATGGAAATCTTTTCTTATATGGAAAAATTTGATTATGAACAATTAGTATTTTGTCAGGACAAACAATCTGGTTTAAAGGCGATTATCGCTATTCATGATACGACATTAGGACCGGCACTTGGCGGTACTCGTATGTGGACATATGCTTCAGAGGAAGCAGCGATTGAGGATGCATTAAGACTTGCAAAAGGAATGACTTATAAAAATGCAGCAGCTGGGTTAAATCTGGGTGGAGGAAAAACAGTTATTATCGGCGACCCTCGCAAGGATAAAAACGAAGAAATGTTTCGTGCGTTTGGACGCTATATTCAAGGTCTGAACGGACGTTATATAACAGCTGAAGATGTGGGTACGACTGTAGCAGATATGGATATTATCCACGAAGAAACCGATTTTGTAACGGGAATATCTCCTGCTTTCGGATCATCTGGAAACCCTTCTCCAGTAACTGCATTTGGAGTATATCGCGGAATGAAAGCTGCAGCGAAAGAAGCATTTGGTTCAGACTCAGTTGAAGGGAAGACAGTGGCTATTCAAGGTGTTGGAAATGTAGCATACACACTTTGTAAATACCTTCATGAAGAAGGAGCAAATTTAATTGTAACAGATATTAATAAGGACGCGGTTGACCGTGCTGTCAGAGATTTTGGAGCTAGGGCAGTGGATCCTAACGACATTTATAGTGTAGACTGTGACATTTATGCACCTTGTGCACTAGGTGCAACAGTAAATGACGAGACTATTCCACTATTAAGGGCAAAAGTCATTGCGGGTTCTGCAAACAATCAGCTAAAAGAACCACGTCATGGTGACATGGTTCATGAGTTAGGGATTGTATACGCTCCAGACTATGTGATTAATGCTGGCGGAGTTATCAATGTTGCAGACGAATTATATGGCTACAATCAAGAGCGCGCGCTGAAGAAGGTTGAATCACTTTACGACACAATTGAAAAAGTAATTGAAATCGCAAAAAGAGACGGCATTCCAACCTATCAGGCTGCTGATCGTTTAGCAGAGGAGCGCATCGAGAGAATGAGAAATTCAAGAAGCCAATTTTTACAAAATGGGCACCATATTTTAAGTCGTAGGAAGTAAGAAAAGCGCAAGGCACCTGGATAAAGGAACATCGACTAACTACTGCCACGTCCTGTGGCAAACGTCGATGTCAGCACTTCCTGTGCAAGTCAAGCATAAGATGAGCGCTGACAGAAGGTGCACTTTACCTTCCGAAGCGATTAGCTTAGACCAGAGAGCCGATGGTGCCTGGAGCTAGACATTAACCCTAGACTTTCCAATGGGGGAAGGCTGGATTAAGCTTTTCCTCCATTTCACCTTAAACGAATCACCAAGAAATGTAATAACAACCGTACAACTGCATTTTAGTACTGGAGGTTTCAATATTGCATGACAAAGAATACAGGATTCTCGTTATCAATCCAGGATCAACATCAACGAAAATTGGCGTCTACGATAATGAACGTTCTGTTTTTGAAAAGACCATTCGACATGATCGCTCAGAATTAAATGCTTTTGAAAATATTAACGATCAATATGGATTTCGAAAAACAACCATTTTGAAAAACTTAGTTAATGAAGGTATTAATATCTCAAAATTCAACGCAGTTTGCGGTAGAGGTGGGTTATTAAAGCCGATACAAGGCGGAACCTACAAAGTAAACAGTGAAATGCTTCAAGATTTACGGATTGGATATGCCGGGCAGCATGCATCGAATCTTGGAGGTATTTTAGCGTATGAAATTGCATCTGGGTTAAATATTCCGCCATATATCGTGGATCCTGTTGTTGTTGACGAACTTGAACCTATTGCTCGAATATCAGGGTTTGATTTAATTGAAAGAAGGAGCATTTTTCATGCATTAAATCAAAAGGCAGTAGCAAGAAGAGTTGCGAAGGATCACGGAAAAACCTATGAAGAAATGAATTTAATCGTTACCCATATGGGCGGTGGAATTACAGTCGGTGTCCATAAGCGTGGTAAAGTGATTGACGTAAATAATGGGTTGCACGGTGACGGACCATTTAGCCCAGAACGAGCTGGGACAGTACCTGCGGGGGATTTAATCGACCTTTGTTTTTCGGGTCAATATTTCCGTGAAGAAATCATGAAAAAACTTGTTGGGCATGGCGGATTAGTTGGTTATCTTGGTACAAATGACGCAGTTGAAGTCGAGAAAATGATTGAAAAAGGAGACGAAAAGGCGAGATTAGTATACAAGGCGATGGCATACCAAATCGCCAAAGAAATAGGTGCAGCAAGTGCAGTTCTTTCAGGGCGTGTTGATGCGATCATTTTAACCGGCGGATTAGCCTATGGAAATGAATTTATCTCCGAAATATCGAACCATGTTAATTGGATAGCAGATGTCATCATTCAGCCTGGTGAAAATGAGTTGCAGGCCTTAGCTGAGGGTGCTTTACGTGTGCTGCGTGGGGAAGAGAAGGAAAAAGAATATCCGGGAAATCCCCTTCACACCCCGGTCTTAAAATAAGTGTTTAAAAAGGAGGATGA
>NZ_JBALOX010000057.1:0-6897 GCF_036965165.1 Bacillus sp. JJ1521
CCCCATTATTATTTATGAATACTTTTACTATACATGAAAACGAATCATCTCACAAAATATTTTATTGGAAGAAATAACGTGTATTAAAAGGAATTGATGAGTGAATGCAGAAATAAAATAGTTATGGGTTTTATTTTATTGACTAAGGATCAGCAGGGGAGCGGATTATATGAAAAAAAATATTTTAGTATTCGGTGGTACACGTTTTTTTGGACGGAAGTTAGTAGAGTTCTTACTTGAGGATGGGCATACTGTTTCAATTATCACTCGCGGTGTGTCGGGTAATCCATTTGGTGATCAAGTTGAGCATATTATCGCAGACCGTGAAAATAAAGAGGAACTTTTGGAAAAAGTAGGAGGTCGTACTTTTGACATTGTTTATGATAATATTTGTTATTCTCCCAATGCTGCTTATGCATTCTGTGAAATGTTCAATGGGAAGATTGGCAAACTAGTCTTTACTTCAACTCTTTCAACTTATACGGTGGGTGGGAAGGTAAAAAGTGAGAATGATTTTGATCCGTATACATATGAAATTAAGATGGGAGACAGCACAGATTTCACCTATGGAGAAGGAAAACGTCAGGCTGAAGCTGTTTTCTTTAAATACGCAACATTTCCAGTTGTTGCGGTGCGTTTCCCAATCGTAATGGGAGAGGATGACTATACTCGCCGTTTGAATTTTCATGTCGATCGAGTATCAAAAGGAGAGCCAATTGGTTTTGTCAATATGAATGCCGAAATGTCCTTCATTCAAGCTGCCGAAGCTGCCGAATTTTTAAAATGGGCAGGCATGACTGATGAAGTGGAAGGTCCGTATAATGCAACTGCTAACGGAAAAATTTCTTTAACAGATTTAATAAAATTGGTGGAAGAAGCCACGGGTAAAAAAGCAAATATCTCTATTACGGAGAATGAGGAAGTAATGTCTCCTTATGCGGTTGGAGATACATGGTATATGACAAATGAAAAAGCAACAAACCAAGGCTTCCAATTTTCTGACTTACATGATTGGTTAAAACCATTGATAGAGGCGATTGCAAAAAAGTGATAATCTCCATCCATCGGGTAGAAATGAAGTTTGGTAGTGCCATCAATTCAAGGCTTCCAGAAAGCATGGTGGTCGAACAGCTATATGAAAACAGAGTAAGGATATCTGGTTATTGACACCTAACGGGGAATATAGTTAGGTGTTTTCCACAACTATAAAAACTTTAGAAAATAGTTGTAAGACTATTCTTGTAATGACAAAATAGTTAAGAAGCCATCCGATAAAAGCATTTAACTTCCTTTTTTTAAACCACAATTTTTAAGATTGATTTAACCCTTTTAGGTGAAACACAAACCCGTGCTAGAATTAATCCATTTCAGGAGATTTCTATTTCAACTTTAATAAGATATTACGCAAGCCACCAATCAATCTTCGTGTTAGTTCCGAATCTAAAGATAAATGAATGAAAAACGAATACAGTGCCTGACCCCACTAAATTAAAGTGTTAAGAACTGCGGGGTGCAGGCACCTTTTCTTTTTTCCTCTCGCGATGATGTAATGCCAATAATACCCAGTTGTAATTTTTATCACCCCTCACAAACTAAAGTTAGTAAATTTGGGGTAAGGATGGGTGGCATGTACAACTATTATTTTTGGGGTTCACTTTTTGCAATATTCATGCTTACTAATAGTGAGATTGCTGTCGGGGATATGAATCTAGAACAACAGAGCCCATTTACAATTACGACATATCCTTCGACTTTAATAGAAGAAAATGAAGAATTAAAAAAACGAAATGTTTATCGACCAATGGCAACCATTTTTATTACCCCAACTACTTACAATTCAACAAAAACAACAATTACGACAGTCGAGCTAAAGAGGAAAATGCAAATCAAATCGATTACCATATTTGGCGAACGGCGGATGGTCCATCAACTATGAAAAGATTTACTTCCACGGATAAAGAACGTAACTTTTCATTTTTATTTGACACAAAGGAATTTTTAGCACTGCGTGGCGAATACCAGATTGAGGCATACATGGTCGACGAACAAGGAATCAAAAAGAAAATTGCTCAGCATACATTTTGTTTTGAACAAAGCGTACCAATTCTGATGTATCATGCCATCGATGAATTTAATGGAAAAGGCTTAAAAGGTTTATTTGTCTCACCTGCAAATTTTGAAGCGCAAATGAGGTATTTAAAAGAAAATGAATATACACTACTTACATTTGAGCAGTGGGATGAAAGGAATAAAGTGAACAAACCAATTTTGGTCACATTTGATGATGGAATGAAGAACAATATGAATGCACTCCGTATCCTGCAAGCTTTAGAAGATGAAAAATTCCTTCCTAGGGCTACTGAATTTGTTGTTGCAAATCGAATTGATACGTCTCCATATTGGTTATCATCAGAGGATATAAGAAATGGTGAGCTCTGGCATTTTCTCGATTCAATCCCATACAATGTCCCATGCGGATCTCCCGGTCATTTCAAATTACGATAATGAATTATATGCATCCAAACAAAAAATTGAAAATCTAACAGGTTATCCCGTGGTTGCAATCTCTTACCCTGCAGGTCAATTTAATAATAAGGTGGTTGACGAAACAAAAAACTATTATACATTTGCAGTCACGACAAAACCCGGTCAATTTATGAGTAATGGGCAACCGAACGAATTATTGCTTTTAAGACGTGTTCGAATTTCAAACGAAACGTCCCTTCGTCAATTCGCTTGGCTTGTGCGTTGAAACGAAAACTCCCCTTTAGAATTCTTTTGCTCTAAAGGGGAGCTTTGATTCAACTAATACTTTTCATTCATAAACGGTTCCTTTCCTTTTTCAATGAGGTATTGAAACCCATATAAAAGTAAGGAATCTATAAATAATAGGAGGGATAATTGAATTTTTTTCATTCGAACCAATGAAGCGATTCCCCATTTTGTCAGCCACTTATCAACTAATACAAAAGTAAAAATCGAATCGACTATCAAATTTAATATAAGGTATCGGAAAAAGTTCCCATAAGTCAATTTAAGGATCCACATTGATCCAATCATAAATGGACCCCATACAAAGGGGAAGGAGCCTGGTAATTTTGGGTGGAGCTTTTCATACCACCACCACCAAGTCCTTTTTTTCGCAACAACATTTTCCCACCTTGTGAATAGAGCCATGAATACACCCGCTGGCAGAAATCGTTTAACTGAATTTTTCCCCATTAAGAGAAGTGAAAGCCAAGAAATGATCAACATCAATATTAATAACATTTTGTTATATTTTATGAATTTCACCATTACAAACCCTCCAACAAAACCACATGTATGATTATTGTTTCATAACCCTTTGTACTTATGCATTCCTCAAAAATGTAAAGTTGGAACTGATTTGGAAATTTTGGCTGTATATCAAAATAATAAGTACCATAAAATAATTTGAAGAAAACAAATGAAAAACGGAGGTATTTTCCTTGGGTATTTTTAGTAAGTCAAAAAACATCCCCGATACATTAACCGCAGCCGAAGTATCCGCGCTCTGGATGCAATATTTGGGTGATAGTATGTCAATATGTATGCACAAATATTTTCTCTCCATTGTTAAAAACAAAGATATAAAACTAATATTAGAAGAAGCATTAAAATTGTCTGAGAGCCATATTTTGAAAATCACCGGATTTTTTAAACGTGCAAATTTTCAAATCCCAACTGGTTTTACTGAGCATGACGTAAATATTAATGCCCCGCGTTTGTTTTCTGACCAATTCTTACTTTTTTACAGCTATATTATGACCATACATGGGTTAACTGCTTATAGCCTGGCTATTACAAACACGGAACGACAAGACATTCAAAATTATTTTTTTGAATGCACGGAAACAAGTAAGGAATTGTTCCAAAAAATTGTGGAATTGGCTAAAAAGGAGCCAAAATTTACAAGTGTTCCTTCCGTACCTTCCCCTCTTGTGGCGAGGTTTGAAGAGTCACCTGGATTCATTGATAATTTAATTGGGGACAAAAGACCTCTAAATAGTTCGGAAATTAGCACTCTCTTCTTTAATTCAACAAAAACAGGATTTGTAAAGGCGTTAAGCTTGGCTTTTAGCCAGGTGGCTAAATTAGAAGAAGTCCGTGATTTTATGGTTAAAAACGTTAAATTAGCAGGTCAAGATGCTGAAAGTTTTGACGCCATATTGAAACAAGATCATTTAACAGTACCTGAAAAATGGGATATTGAGATTACTGATTCCATTGTAAGTCCATTTTCTGATAAGTTAATGATGTTTCATGCAGGGTTTCTAGTACATGCCGCTCTTACTTATTATGGTGCGTCGATAGGTTACAGCTTCAGGTCGGATATAATCTTAAACTATTCAAAAGTATTTAAGAACGCCATGAAAGCTGGAGCATTTTCTTACAATATTATGGTTAAACACAGATGGTTGGAAAAACAACCAGAAGCGATTGATAGAAAATCTCTGGCGAATGGTCAAAGAAAAGAAACGGATAATTAATGGGCCGATCTCCGCATATTGGGGGCCAGGCCCATTTTTCTGTCGACTAAAATATCTGTGTGACGACGCAAATAAGTGAGAACCGACGCAAATATGGGCTGTAGCCTTTAATCTGTACCCAAAAATTGACACCTGTCCCACAAATCTAATGTATACTGTAAATATCTAGTTAACTTTATTCAGTAGAAGTCCTCTACTATTATGATGGAATACATATATAATGAGGAAATTTTCAGTGAGGGGTTCAAACCCTGGCTGAAATTAAGGAACTCAGACTAAGAACACCACATCCTGTGGCAACGTCTTTATGACCCACATCGTGTGGGCCTAAAAATCGGGCGCAAATGCGCCAAGGCGCATTTGAATATAATAGGATAATCTTTTACAGGAGATTTACGATGAGATTAGATTGTTTGATTGTTGATGATGAAATTGCTTTAGCTGAAACAACAAGTGAATATTTTAATATGTTTGAGGTCAAAACGGCATTTGTGACAAGTGCGGAGGAGTGCGAACGTTTTATGGCGGAACATGAGCCCTCACTGATTCTTCTTGATATCAATCTTGGGGATTCTTCTGGATTTGATTTATGTAAAAAATTGCGCCAAACAACGCAGATTCCGATTCTATTTATTAGTGCGCGTTCCAGCGATGACGATGTGCTGATTGCACTAAACATAGGTGGAGACGATTACATACAAAAACCGTACACTCTAAGCATCTTACTAGCAAAAGTAAAAGCGGTGCTTAAAAGATTTGGCAGTGGCTCTAGTAACCAACAAGAAGTTTTGGAGTTTGGACAGATCCAGATTGACACAAAATTGCACCGTGTCAGAGTAAATGGTGTTGATGTTCAACTAAAAACGATGGAATATAAACTTCTATCTTATTTGGCAAAAAATAAAAATCGGATCCTAACAAAAGATGAATTGTTTCAAAATGTATGGGGCGATTCTTTTGTAGGGGATGGGACCCTAAATGTACATATCCGTCATTTACGTGAGAAAATTGAAGGTAATCCAAAGGACCCGCAATTTATAAAAACGGTATGGGGAACAGGGTATGTTCTTGAGGACATCAACCAATGAGAATCAAATTACTACTTGTAACGATACTGGTTATTTTTAGTGCAGGTATTTTCCTCACTGTACTAGTTATTAAGAATAAAAGTATTTCAGAAGTGGACCTTGTAGCCATAAATGATATGGTTAAAACTACCGAAAAAAATTGGGGACAAGTGAATGAAGACATTTATCGCAACAGGGACATAAAACAACCTTTTACGATTATTGACCACTTGGGAAATGTGATTTATCAAACACCAGACACTCAATTTATCGATTTATACGATTCCATCAAAAATCGAGACATATTTATAGATTTGAAGAAAAATAACGAGATTTTGGGAAAAATAGTTATCCATAATAACGATCAAGAAGTAGTGCAACAAATGAAAAGTGAACTGGTCACATCGATAAGCTTGATTTTTAGTTTAATAATGATTGTTAGTATCCTTTATATAATCTATATTTACAGAATGCTATTAAAACCATTTCAGCAGCTCCAAAATTTCGCAGCCAATGTGGCTAGGGGTAATCTAGATATACCTTTAAATATGGACAAGAACAATTACTTTGGTGCATTCACGGAAAGTTTTGATTTATTGCGTGAAGAATTAGGGAGTGCACGGCAAAGAGAATATGAATCCAACCGAAGTAAGAAGGAGCTTGTCGCTTCGTTAAGTCATGATATTAAAACGCCTGTTGCTTCAATTAAAGCAGTTAGTGAATTAATGCTCATGCAGACAAAGGATCATAAGGTGATCAAGCAAGTGAACACAATCTATTCGAAGGCAGATCAAATTGATTTACTGGTTACGGATATGTTTCATGCCACTTTAGAAGAACTGCAACAATTAAAATTAACAGTAACTGAAGTTTCGAGCGAAGTGCTTATTGGCATGATTGAGAATGTCAATTATAATCATCAAATCGTTTATGATCCAATGCCACAATGCATTATTTTAACAGATCCTCTACGTATGCAGCAGGTAATAGACAATGTTATTAGTAATTCATATAAATATGCAGGAACAAAGGTCATGATTAAATCTCAAATCCATCAGGGTTTTCTTGAGCTCCACATAATAGATTCCGGACCGGGGATTAGTGAAGAAGAATTACCGCTAATGTTCAATAAATATTACCGAGGTAAAAATGTTGAAGGCATGAATGGATCAGGCCTTGGGCTCTTTATATCGAAGTACTTTATGGAAAATATGTATGGTCAAATTAGCTGCTACAATCGAAAGGACGGTTTCACAGTTGTCTTGAAAATTAAGCTTGCTTAACTATATTCAGTCGGGACCCAAACCCCGACTGAAATT
>NZ_JBALOX010000058.1:0-26146 GCF_036965165.1 Bacillus sp. JJ1521
CAATACTCCACAATCGCTTCTGAATAAATAATTTTTTCATTATAGGATTTCATAAGTATTTCTTATACGGTATCCAAGACAAGAATCACAAAAAAAAAGAGCAAGCCCCCATTACGTTTATGAGGGAACTTGCTCTTTAGTCATCATTTTTATGTTTCTTTTTTTCTTCCTTTTTCTGTTTCTTCTCTTCTTCTTTCCGCTTTTTCTCTTCTTCCTTCTGCTTCTTTTTTTCATCTTTCCAATTATCGTTCTTTTCCTGCCCGTTGTTTTCCTTCCACTCATTTTCCTTCTTTTTAACAGGGGTCTGATAGGCTGGCAGATTGAAAGAACTCGGCGGAACATTACTTAATGATTGCTGTACCATTTCTTTAAAAATAGTTGCTGCGGTTGAACTTGAAGTCGTTAGGTAATGATTTGCATCTGTCTTGTCATATCCAAGCCAGACGGCACCAACAAGCTCTGGCGTGTATCCGACCATCCAAATATCCCTTGTTCCATTAACACCCTTTATGCCTAACTGAGTAGAACCGGTCTTACCTGCTACTTCTCGCCCTTCAATCTGTGCATGGCGACCAGTCCCGTTTTCAACAACACCCTTTAACATAAATGTCATTCTTTGTGCTACCTCAGGAGTTGTAATTTGCACAGGCTCTTCCTTCCACTCTGTAATTACATCTCCATTGGCATCGACAATTTTGGAAATGGCATGTGCTTTCGTCTTTTTCCCTTCATTCGGAAAGGTAGTAAAGGCTTCGGCCATATGAATCGGAGCAACCCCACTATCAAGTCCACCAAGGGCAAGAGGTAAGTTATAATCTTTTTCTGTAATCGGAAGTCCAAACTCTTTTACTGAATCGATACCAGTTTTTAGTCCAATTTTATTTAAAAGCCATACCGCTGGAACATTGTCTGAGTCTCTTACCGCATCGTAAATGGTAACACTGCCTTTAAATCTCCCAGAAAAATTTTGTGGTTGATAGCCGTTGAAACTCATTGGTTTATCCGGCAATACATCATATATGCTGTAGCCTTGCTCTAGTGCCGGCGTATAGACAGCAAGTGGTTTAATCGTTGAACCTGGCTGTCTTCTTAATTGAGTCGCATGATTGAAACCACGGAATACATGCTCACCTCGTCCTCCAACCAATGCGCTTATTCCACCAGTCTTTGGATCTACTAATATACCACCACTTTGAAGCAATTGGTCCTCGGTGCTAGCAGGAAATAAGCTGTCATCTTTATAGATGTTCTCAACGGATTCCTGCATGTGGGGATCAAGCTCTGTGTAAATTTCCAAACCGCCTGACATGACCTCATTTTGTGTGAGACCATATTTTTCAATCGCTTCTTCGATAATATAATCAACATAATATGGATACTTTCCTTGATACGGATCAAGCTGACGACCCTTAAATACCATCTCTTGGGCTTTTGCTTCCTTTACTTGGGTAGAACTAAGATATCCTTGTTCCTCCATTAAGCCTAGGACAAGATCTCTTCTGTTAAATGATTTTTCTTGATCGATTAATGGATTCATTCTTGAAGGGGATTTAATTAAACCTGCAAGAATTGCACTTTCACTTACCGTTAAGTCGTAAACCTCTTTACCAAAATACGTTCTTGATGCGTTTTTTATCCCCCAAGCCCCTTCACCAAAGTAAATTTGATTTAAATACATCTCCATGATTTTCTCTTTAGAAAAAGTACGTTCAATTTTTTGTGAAAGGAAGAATTCCTCTATTTTTCGTTTCAATGTTTGATCATGAGTTAGAAATACATTCTTTGTTAATTGCTGGGTAATCGTACTTCCTCCCTCAACAATGTCACCTGCTTTTAAATTTCGGAAGAGCGCACGAAAGATCCCGATGTAATCCACACCAGGATGTTTGTAAAATCTCCGGTCCTCAGTGGCGATTACAGCATTGATAACATGGGGCGGAATTTTCTCATAGCTAATTCCTTCGATCATGGGTCCAGGTACCTTACTGGCAATTTCTCCATTTTTGTCATAAATAATGGTTGGTTCCGGTAATGGATTATTTAAAGCACTAACATCCCGAGAATTGATATACATGTTGAGTCCAATAGCCACGAATAAAATAAAAAGCAGTCCCACCAACAGGATGATTTTTAGTCTTCCAACGCCGGACAAAGTCTTCTTGAAGTTTTTTCCCATTCGAGTGTCCTCCAGATGTGCAAATAAAAATAATATCGCAAAAATAGCGCTACATATATTAATACGAACAAGAAAAAGTTTTATGTCCATCTAATAATTTTATTCAATAAATTGTCAATATAGGGGATGAAAGGCATATGTCGAATTAGCTTTTAAGGAATTCTTTAATTTGATTTGTGAGCTCGGTTCTGTCATAGCCTCGATATAAGTTAGTTGCTAGGCGTATTGGGTCACCGAAGAAAAAGCGTTCATAAAGGGTCTGTCTTGATCCGAATGCACTTATACAAAGATCCCAAGCTAGTCTAAATAGTTTTACCCGGTCATATGAATTAGCATTTGCAGCCTGTAAATATTGGTCAAGATCCACGCTTTTCTCAGAAGCGAAGTCTTTTTCTGTTGGAATTGAAACGAGACCACTCGCACCTAAAAGTTGCAAAATCTCAGTAAAACGTGGGTATAGGCGAGGGAATAAATTAATGGCACTGTATAGAGGGTATAATGCAGGGGCCATTGTCCCCCATTTATCCATTTTCGCTTGAGTCTCCGATGTTAACAATAATGCTTTCATAGACTCTAGCCCAACAATAATTTCACTGATTTTTTCTTGTACATGCTGATATTCGCCAATGTTAATCGTATCCACCAATGCTTGGGCAACTCCTAGCAGGCTTTCTGTTTTTACAACCTGCCTTGAAATAACCTGATGCAGAACCAGTGGATAAAAACTTGTTTCCGCATACATTTTATTTGCACAATCAATGCTTTCACTCATAAAGATCCGTTCACGAGGAACATGAACATTATTAAAAACGATGATTGTATCCATTTCTTCAAACCTAGAACTAAGTGGATGATCAAAGGTTGAGTCTCGATATGCAAATGATTCCCTGCAAAGAAATGTTAATCCCTCCGTATTACTTGGAATCGAAAAAGCAAAAGCATAGTCTTTATTAAATAAATTTCCGCCCGTTGGGAATACGATTAATTCATCTGTAATACCACCCTGCGTCGCTAGCAGTCTTGCACCATGAATAATAATTCCGTCTTTTTTTCTATCAATAATCTTGGCCGTTATAATATTATCGTCGTCCTCCATATGGAAAAGGGAACGGTTTGTTTGCGGATTTATAAAGGTGTGAGTAAATGAATAATCCTTTTCACAGGCTTCCTCATAAAACCTGAGGAGATTTTTAACAAATTCAGGATTATTTGAAGAAAATATATCAGCAGCCGCACTAATTGCCATTAAGGACGTATTCATATAATCGGGGGAACGTCCCATCATTCCTAGTGTACTTTTTGCCCACGTTTGAACCATTAGTCGTCTTTTTTCTAAATCTTCTTTGGTCTTTGGTTCTAAATAAGAGGTACCAATTTGATTCCCTGTTTTAGAAGAGGTAAAGGTCATGATGTTTTGGATGGATGAATCACATTGAAGGTCATAGAGCTTTGCCTGACTATCCATGATTCCACGGAATGCAGGATGATCAGAAATATTCCCCGTCACCTTCTCCCCATCAATCCATATATCAGAATGAAGTTTATTAATTCTATCAATATACTCTTTACCAGATATTATCCCCATTTCCCAACACCTCCATAGCTTCTAACCTAAATTATGCTCCGCCCAAACAACATGTGAGAACATTTTAAAAAGGAAAGTTTCGAGCGGAGCCTTAGAACCATGGAAAGCCCTTGGGTTAGCGAACTGTTTCTAAGATGTCAGTATACATTCTTGAATGGTAGTACATGCCAAATTGTAAACCACGCTCAATGATTTGCTTTTGATCTCCTTCATAGCTGAAAGCAACAACTTCATAAATTTCATTCGCATGCTGAACATCAAGTACTTCATGGTCAGTAAAATGAACAAGTGATTTGTTTTCGCTACCGTAGTTACTTTTCGCATATTGACCAACCAATGGTGACACGCGAGCGACAATTTCTTCGATTATACCTAGTGCCGCAAGTCCCTCTAAATAGTGGTAATGAAGGCATAAGTCGGTTAATCCGCGATTATAGGCAAGAACTGGGATGATCGGTTCACTTCCATTAATTTCATCCTCCGTAACACCTATCCCTTTTAAAAATTTCTTGTACGTCTGACTATGGACATATTTTTCATTCATTTTTCCATGCTCTTCAAACAGATTTTCCACAATTGGCATTCTCATACGGTAATCTGACATATTTGTTAAAATCGCTGATAAAAACCGTGGAAAATGGAGAACAACGTGATAAATTTGAATGGCAATTTCCTTTCGTTGTTCAACAGAGAATTCACCTTTGCTTATAGCCATAAACAATGGGTGCTCTTCAATTTTCTTTTCTTGAAACATTCGATCTGTCACTTTTTTTAACTCTACAAATTTCTCCATGATAATATCCCCCTAAACAAGTGTTAATTCATGAAATTCCATTGAAAGGTTTGCAGGAATATCTCCATATGCGAACGTCGTTGATGAAAGTTTTATATAAAATGGATTGCTTCGAAAATACCTTGCTTCCTCAGTCGAGACTCCCAAAAACAAATAGCTGTATTTTTGCTTATACTTGTTTTGAATATAAGAGATAAATTCCTTTTGATAGTTTTGCCGATTTTCCGTTGCGGCGAAAAACGCCATATACCCATGCCGAAATTCCTCACCTTGATTTGGAAGTGGTGGACAATCGGCTACCTTACAAAATAAATTCACTATTTTAAATGAAAAAGGAAGTTTGCTAGAAAGCCTAAGCTTCCGTGCATCGGATTGGTCAACAAGCTTACAAATAGCTAAGTCATCCTTATTCTTATCCCTCAAACTTAAGAACACACCATTTCCTCTTAAAAACATTCGTTTTTCGCAAGGTGCAAATGGTTGATTCCTCGTCATTTTTTGATAAATCCCCCATGCCTCTTCTCCGTCAATTTCGCATATTTGATGACGGCTTTTCCGATATTTCATAAACATCGGTAAGCCAATATGAACGGTTCTGCCAATTTCAACTCCACCGGGAAGGAGTTCATTTCCTTTTGTCATTGACGATTTGTTTGTATTGCTATCAAGAACGGTGGAAAACATCCATTTCACGTTTCCTTCATTTCGAAAAAGTGACAATATGTTTTCCGCCAAGCGATAAAAAGCAAACGTTCGGTGATAGTCAGGATGAATTCTTAAATCATTCAAGTAATAGGCTTTTTCACAGGTAGTGTTAAGTACCCGCTTTTGCTCACTCACTGCGACACAGCCGATTAACCTTTTTTCCTTAAACAAACCGAAATGCCTTGTCATCCCAAATTCCTCTGACAAAGAAAAAAAGTTGGGGGAACGGTCTACGTAGAAGAGATCACTCCCCGTATTTGTTGATTTTGCTAACTGGAGTAATTGTAGATTATGGGTTTCATTTAGCTCCCAAAATTCATAGGTCATACACACTGCCCCACTATTACTTTTTGATACAACATCGACCGTTCCAACCCTTCACAATACTTCGAAAGCTCTTCATCACGATAAAATTGCTTTATAAAAACGTTTGGCATTTGGCTGATGCTGAGCATATTTCGAAACAGCACCACAGCCATATCGGATTTTGCCTGTAAAATACCTTTGCAAATTGCCTCTTTTCCATCTAAATCTGCCCAGTCGAATACATTGGACAAATAAAAGGCATCAATTGAATCTTCCTTCCTTAAAAGTTCTTGAATACTTACTGGATGAATTGAAAGTTTACCAATATTCCTTTTTGCTGCTTCATATCCTTCCGTAGATAAATAAAACGGAACTCCTTCGTCTTGTTCATACAGATATGAAGAAAATAAAATCTGAGATAAAAAGTAATTATTGTGAATCGGCTTCGTTTTCACTTCCTTCTCAAACTGACTTAAAAAGAAGGATGCGAAATCATTTTCATTTGCATTGGCAAACATATAACTCGGAAAAAATTGGAGATGGGTTGTTTTACTTAACAAGATTTTCGCAGCTGTTTTCCATTCAGATGTAGTCAAGTATTTTTCATAAAACTCCTGCTGCTCCTCTAAACTTTTTGAAGAAAATAACTCTCCCCAAACGGATTCATCATATATATTCCGGCAAATATTTTCTCCTATAAATCTATAAAATCGTTCATTTACTCCACATTGATTAATCCCAAATTCAATCTCATGAAGATGTTGCTGCCAATATTCACTTGCATATTCGGGTAAGTCTTTTGCTACTTTTTCATACATTTGAACACGGTTTTTAGTTGGAACTTCGCCAATAAGAGTGAGAAATTCCTTCAATGAAAAATGTCGGATGGCAGCTTTTTTTAGCTCAATCAATGCACATTGTGCAGGATTTACATCGACACATAGTACTTGACCAATTGAGTCATTTAAAATGGAAAAAGCGGTGCATCCTCCAGAGCCAATGACAAGAGCTTTCTTCGGTTTCCTAATTTTTGAAATCCCTCTTTCTACTAAACTATCCTCTCTAATTTGCGAAAAAAAGATATTAGACATTGCTTACACTCCCTTCTTCAAATGAAGCTAGTACTTCTCTTTTCCCTTCCTTCCAATTGGTCATCCGGTTTCTTCCGCATTCCAGCTGAGCCATAAAATCATCGCGTGCAATTAATTCGGTTGGCACGTGAGAATACAATACGACATTCATTCCTAGTGTAAAATCAATTTTTCTCGAATCAAGCCACTTCTCTATTGCATAATGTATAGGCCGATATTGATAAAGTGATTCCTTTGATTTTGTGGTCATTCTTTCAACATCAAGATCATGAATATGGGATAGCTTCTCACCAAAAATTTGAACCTTCCTCTTAATTTCTTCCGGGACCCGAATCCCGGAAAATTTCGGATAAGCATAATCCTCAAACAATGCTTTAAAAAGCAGCAACACCTCAGGATTCTCGATTTCAGCAAGTAGGTGGATCGGACGACCTTGATTCTCTTCCATTACCACTTGAAGATAGGTTAAAAAAAGGTCAAGAAAACAACCCATTCTTGAAAACAAAGGACCAAAGTATACAAACCTCTCATCCCCTTGTTCAAAAGATTGAACAAGTTGAAAGGCAAAAAGCATCTGATTACGTCTTAAGCAAATTACTTGATCGTAAATCACAAATCTCGAAAGAAGGTACTCTTCTCCGATTATACTCACCCTTTTTGAGAGCGATATCATTTCTTCTTTCTGATTATTTAGTAATTGCTTTGGATCGATTCTTTCAATAGTGAATCCTTGTGCCACACATCTTCACCAACCAATTCCTTCGGTGTAAAATTACACCATTTTCTATATAGTGTAATTTTACACCATTTTTGATAAGTTTCAAAGTATATTTCCTTTATTTTCAATAGATAATAAAAGGACCCTTTTTATTGATGCGCCCTTTTAAAAATACAGTTGTACTTCTCAGAAATACAAAACGTAAATTTTTGTTACAGTTTTGTAAAGTTTGTTAATTTTTCATTGTAAATTCGACAAATTTAGATAAAAATAGTCTTTGTGTTTATAATTTCGTTATTGGAGGACAATAATATGTTCGCAAAAAAGAAAAAAGATGTATTTTTTGAGGCACTTACATCAATCTCGGCAAATGTTAAGGAAGCCGCAGACTATTTTGTACAGTATAAAATTAAAAATGTAAGTGATCTTAAAGAGTTTTCGATTGAAATGAAAAATTTCGAGAAAAAAGGCGATGATGTCATTCATGGCTTAATTACTGAACTTAATAAATCTTTTATCACTCCGATTGAGCGTGAAGATATTCTTCAACTAGCGATGAAAATGGATGATGTATTAGATGGAATGGAACAATGTGCAGCACGTTTCGAAATGTATTCTTTGACACAAACTGACGAATATATGACCACATACGCTGATCTTATTCAAAAAAGCACGGTTGAGATCTACCATGCCATTGAACTTCTTTCAAATAAGAAGCTTTTAGATATGCGTAAACATGCAATCAAAATTAATGATTATGAATCTGAATGTGATGAATTACTAAGGGTTTCAATTAAACAACTGTTCCAAACGGAGAAAGATCCAATTAAAATTATTCAGTTAAAGGAGATTTATGAGATTCTTGAAGGCATTTCGGACTACTGTGAAGATGTTGCGGATACGCTTGAAACCATTATTATGAGAAATGCATAAGGGAGAATCTTTTAAATGGACACTTTACTAATATTAACAGTTTTAATTGTTTTCTTTGCATTAGCATTTGATTTTATTAATGGATTCCATGATACAGCTAATGCAATTGCAACAAGTGTTTCGACGAAGGCACTAAAGCCAAGACATGCCATTATCCTTGCAGCTTCGATGAACTTTATCGGTGCCATTACCTTTACAGGTGTCGCAAAGACGATTACGAAGGATATTGTTGATCCATTTGCCATTCAAAATGGATCAGTAGTCATCCTGGCAGCACTCCTTTCAGCAATTGCATGGAACTTAATTACTTGGTATTACGGAATTCCGAGTAGTTCATCACATGCATTAATCGGCTCGATTGCAGGTGCAGCCATTTCTGCAGCAGGGTTTGGAATCTTGAATTATAGCGGGTTTTTAAAGATTTTGGAGGCACTTATTCTTTCACCATTTATTGCACTAGTAGTTGGTTTTCTAATGATGAGCCTTTTTAAGGTCCTTTTCCGGAATTCCGGGCTTTATAAAACAAATAAGGGTTTTCGTACCTTTCAAATTTTCACAGCTGCCCTTCAATCCTTTACTCATGGAACAAATGACGCCCAAAAAGCGATGGGTATTATCACGATGGCATTGATTGCTGGGGAATTTACAACCTCAACCGACATTCCATTATGGGTAAGAATAGCTGCAGCAACAGCAATGGGTCTCGGTACATCAGTAGGTGGCTGGAAAATTATTAAAACAGTCGGCGGTAAAATAATGAAAATCCGTCCAGTCAATGGAGCGGCAGCAGACCTATCTTCAGCTCTTATCATTTTCGGTGCAACTTTTATCCACTTACCAGTAAGTACAACCCATGTTATTTCATCGGCAATTATGGGTGTTGGTTCGGCTCAACGAGTTAAAGGAGTTAAATGGGGAGTTGCTCGAAAAATTGTTCTTACATGGGTTATTACACTGCCAATTTCAGCGGTATTAGCAGGAGTTATTTATCAAATCCTTAACCTATTTTTTTAAAAGGTGGCTTTTGCCACCTTTTTCTATTTGTTATAATAATCTTGTAAGCAAATTATTAGGAGGCATTCCTATGGTGCAATCTTTAAAAAAGAACAGGTCGATTTATCTTTTTGCTATTATTGCTCTACTGATCCTAAGCTCAAACTACATCTTGATGATCATTCAACCCTTCGGACCTATTACAGAACCTCTAATTTTAGCATCCTTATTTGATTTAACCATTGTTTTACCCCTTTTTTTCTATTTATTTGTAGTGCGTAACAGACTTTCCATCATTACTCTTCTTCCAGTCATCATTGGCGGATTTTGGTTTGCCTATTTCATTGTTCCAGGTCATGAGTTAGCGATATTTGATTATTTTAAGTACGGGATATTTGCACTTGAAGGTCTCTTTATTGTAATTGAGCTGTTTCTTTTTGCCATGTTATTACGGAAAATCCCTACACTCTCTGCCAATTATAAAAAGCAGAAAGAAATCGATTTTTATTACCCTACTGCAACTCGTACAGCATTAAAAACGACGTTTGGACAGAAAAAACTATTCGATATACTTGTATATGATTTTTCGATCTTCTATTATGGATTCTTTGCTTGGAAGAAAAAATGGATAGACAGACCCCATACTCGTTCATTTACAATCCACACAAATTCAGGTTATTTCGGTCTGTTTATTATGCTTGTCCATGCAATGGTTATAGAGGTCATTGGTGTTCACTTTTTAATTGCGCATTTCTGGAGTCCCACTGCTGCATGGATTTTTACAGCTTTGGATTTATATGCGTTGCTGTGGATAATTGCAGATTTCCATGCTATACGTCTTTCTCCGATTGTCATAAAAGATGGAACTCTTTTTGCCCAGGTGGGTATTAGACGAGAAATTATGGTTAATTTAAATACAATTAAATCTATTCAACCGACCACTACTGGTAAAAAAGAACGAGCTCGTGAAAAACAAAGCTTTGCAATCGCATTACCAAACTTATTTGAAGATGATCCGCAATTCGAGATAGAATTAACGGAACCATCTTTAGCCCATCTCCCATTTGGATCAAAAAAAGAAATGACAAAACTTTATGTAACGGTTGATGACAAAGATGCCTTTTTACAGGAAATTAATACCTATCTTGAAGAAAGAAACACGATCCATGAATAACAACCTTTTATACCAAACTCCGGCTAAGTTAGCCGGTTTTTTTTGATTAAAGGCATTTTTAGAGGCTAGTCTATTCTACAGACTTCTTAATATATATATAGAAAGGCTTGCTGTAAGGATGTGAGTATGATGAAGTCGTTCATTCATCGACGGAAGACTCTGTATCGTGCATTAATCTTTATTGTGGTGTATCTAAATACATTATTAACATTTGCCATTCTGTATATTTTGATAGACCTTCTTAATCTTGGTTCGGTGCATGACCATTACGCATCTGCTTCTCATCAGGAGCAATCACTCGATATCGTGACACGCTCCTTGTATTTTAGTGCGATTACGCTTTTATCGGTTGGGTACGGGGATGTGACTCCATTTGGAATTTCAAGGGCTATAGCAATCGCTGAAGCATTGATCGGATATTTATTGCCTGTGGTTATTGTGATTCAATTTCTTCCTCCATTCCGAAATACAGAAGGAGATAATTTTCCTTATGAGTAAAAATAGATGAAAACAGCGTTAGAATAAACTCACGCTGTTTTATTAAAATGAAGGATTAATTGTGACTTGCTTTTGGAATTGCTTACGGACTTTCACACAAGAGCTGTCCGAATCAGACTTGCATTCGGACTTGCTTTCTGATTTTCACGCAGGTGGTGCGAATCACCATCAACCCGCGGTTTATTGTTAGAAAGGTTGTTCGTCTTGGGCCATTTCGACGAGGTGGCCGGCTTTTTCTACTTTTGTCCTTAAATATTTTCGATTATAGTCGGACACATCTCCCCAGATTGGCATCCGCTCAGAAACATTCATTCCTGACTCCTTCAAGGCGTTCATTTTTTTCGGGTTGTTTGTTATTAAAGAAACTGGTTTGTCCCGTAATGTTTTCAATACGCGAATTGCGTCATCATAATTTCTGGCATCATCCTTAAACCCAAGTTGGATATTTGCTTCAACTGTATCTAAGCCATTTTCCTGGAGAATATAGGCCATCGCCTTACTGAATAATCCAATTCCACGTCCCTCATGGTTAGCTAAGTAAAACAACGCCCCAACCCCGTGATCTACAATGATTCTCATCGATTGTTTTAATTGATATCCACAATCGCAGCGTTTACTTCCAAAAATATCACCTGTATGACAAATACTGTGCATCCGAATTAGGGCCTCATCCGCATTTTCGAAATCCCCATATACTAAAACACTTGATTGCTGCATTTCAGCCAGGTTTGTAGAAGAAAGCTTTTCAATGATTCGATTTGCGTCTAGTGTCACTTCATCACAAAGTAGCCAACAATACCAATTAAAAAGGACAGTTTCCCCATCTAAATTTACGGGAAGCTTAATTGGCCCAACTAAATAGATGGCTTTGTCTCCCCTTTCGATAAACTGAATTTTTTCTTCTAAAATGGATAGAATCTCTTTTGATATCACGCAGTAACCCCCAGTTGAAATGATTACAACTAGTTTTTGATTTATGTAAGCGAATTATCCCATTCCTCAAATTGTTTATATTTTTCTCACTTGCTTTTTGTAGTAAATAAATGATATAGTTACCTAGGTAACTAATTTGTGAAGAAATACGCATTGAGGTGATTTTATGCAAACAGGGCACAGCCTCTTTCACGCAGTGCACCAGTTGTCACGTCAACTTACGAAACATGTTAATGAAACTTTGGAACCTTTCGGACTATTTAGCGCACAATGGTCCGTTTTATTTGTTTTAAAAACAAAAGGGACCTTAACTCAATCTGAGCTTTGTGACTATTTAACTGTTGAAGCACCGCCTATGACAAGAAACATTCAAAAGCTAGTTAAGCTGGGATACATTAGACAGATTCAAGGAACTGACAAGCGTACGAAACAAATTGAATTGACAGAAAAATCGTTAGCTGAGTATCCAAATTGGGAACAAGCCATGTTTGAAATGAACCAAAGGCTAGTAGAAAATTTTCCAAAAGAATTGCAAGACCAGCTCAATGAGCTTTTAAACCAATGGTTCCATCAGATTTAATTTTGTTCAGGAACTATTCATCTGTCTGAGAAAAATAACAACAGGGGGAGACATAATGGGGAAACAAAAGCTATGGACGAAAGATTTTCTTAATCTTTCCTTAAGTAATTTCTTTGTTTTTTTAACGTTTTATTATTTATTAGTTACATTGCCGGTTTACACATTAAATGATTTAGGTGGAAATGAATTAGAAGCAGGACTCATGATTACAGTATTTTTATTCTCCGCGATCATCATCCGCCCATTTGCGGGACAATGGTTAAATACCATCGGAAGAAAGAAAGTCCTTTCTTTATCCTTACTTATTTTCATGATTTCATCGCTTTTTTATTTTTTCACTCCTTCCATTTATTCCGTTTTACTCTTGCGTTTGTTTCACGGAATTGGATTCGGTATGGCAACAACAGCCGCTGGAGGAATCGTGGCAGACATTATCCCAGATTCACGTAAAGGTGAAGGGATGGGATACTTTATCATGTCAAACAACCTTGCCATGGTAATAGGTCCATTTTTGGGTTTAACACTAATGAATCAAGCTGGAATGAATAGCGTGTTTATCTTTGGTGCGATATGTGCTATCCTCGCATTAGTGACAGGTTATTTTGTAAAAATACCTGCAATTATACAAGAAAAACCAACACAACATAAAGCTGTGAAAACAAAATTGTCTTTTGGTAATCTCTTTGAGGTTCCTGCCATTAAAATCTCAATTGTCGGTGGTTTATTAGGGATTGTTTACTCGTCACTCCTTTCCTTCGTTTCTGTTTACGCACAGGAAATTGGATTATTAGAGGTTTCGAGCTTCTTTTTCATGGTATATGCAGTCGTACTACTCGTATCTAGACCTTTCACGGGAAGATGGTTTGATCAGTATGGAGCAAATAAAATTGTATATCCGTCGATTGTGGTTTTTGCAATTGGTATGCTGATCCTTGGAATTTCCTCAACATCTATCATGTTTTTAATAGCTGCTGCCTTGATCGGTTTAGGCTGGGGAACTTTATTTCCAAGTTTCCAAACAATTGCAGTTCAAGCTGCTGCGCCAAGACGGAGAGGTACAGCAACAGCAACATTCTTATCAATCTATGACACTGGAATCGGTTTAGGATCATCGATTGTCGGCCTTCTTAGCGCAAAAATAGGCCTTGGTACGTTTTATTTCTTTAGCGCCTTTTATGTGCTAATTGGAATTGCGCTTTATTATTTTCTCCATGACCGAATCTCGAAATCGGTTATTCAAACAAAGCAAACTTATAATCAGACTTCAGAAACTATGTAGGGTAAAAAGGTCTTCCTTTTTATCCCTTTTTTTTAAGCAAATAATTAGATTGGCATGTTATTAATGAGTATAATTATCACTGTATACTATTTTACATAAGGAGTGATTGAACAATGTTTGATGTTCTGATTGTTGGTGCTGGTCCTGCTGGTGCAAGTGCGGCTTTATTTACTGCAAAAGCTGGAAAGAAAACATTACTTTTAGATAGTGATAAAGGGATGACTAAACGCGCATGGGTTGAAAACCATTATGGCGTTATGGAAATTGAAGGTCCGGAGTTAGTGGAAACTGGACAAAAGCAAGCAGCAAAGTTCGGTGCTGAGGTTATCCAACAAGCGGTTACTTCCGTCGAAAAAACTGAAAGCGGTTTTAAGGTTGTAACTGAAAATGGTGAGCACGAAGGGAAATACGTGATTTTTGCAACAGGAGCTTTAACTGATGTAGCTGTTGCGGCTGGCGTTGCGACTAAAGAAGGCACTGAGCCTCGTATTAAAACAGTTCTTGATGTGGATGCATCCGGAAAAACAAATGTTGATGGCATTTGGGCAGCTGGTACATGTGCAGGTGTTAGTGTTCACACAATTATTACTGCAGGTGACGGCGCTAAGGTTGCAATTAATGTAATCAGCGAAATGAATGGCGAACGTTATGTTGACCATGACGTTTTGAAAAAATAAAAGGATTAAAAAAGCCAAGTGTACGCACCTGGCTTTTTTACATAATGATTAGGATTCCTATAAAGGCAGAAATGGTACATATAATGGTCGATGCTGCTATATATAGGAATGCTTGCTTTGATTGTTTTGATAGAAATAATTGAATGGCTTCATAACCAAAAGTCGAAAACGTCGTGAATGCCCCACAAAAGCCTACTCCTAGCAACAACCAACTCCATTCTGGAATGGCCAGGCTTAGCTTCAGTCCTGTTAATATTCCTAATAACAAGGATCCAGCAATGTTGATGAACAAGGTTGGGTATGGGAATGTAGTTCCGGTCTTCTTGCCAATCCATATTCCAGCAAGGTATCTGCATGCCGCCCCCACGGCCCCTCCGATTCCAACTAATATCATCAAGATTCCTCTCCTATTTTTCGTAAATTAGCCAAACGATAACCAATAAAAGAAAGAAAGATTCCTATAAAAAGGCTTAAAAAAATATATAAAAAAACCTCGCCAAATTTTCCTTCTTCCAATAATTGAACTACTTCAACTGAAAAAGTAGAAAATGTCGTGAACGATCCAATAAACCCTGTGCCGAACAAAAGGGAAATTTTCGGATTCACATTTTTTTGATTAGCAATAAAGGATAATAACCATCCTAAACATAAACAACCCACTAAATTCACGGTTAAGGTTCCAATCGGAAAACCATTTTGGGCAGGTACAAATTCGCCAAGTAAATAACGGCAGTTAGCCCCCAAAAACCCACCAATCATCACAATAAGTACATTCACCCAATCACAGCCTTTATTATGGTTAGAATATTATAGCATTTTTATTGTGATCCTAGATATTTTTGAAACTATTTTTTCTTACATACCTAATACTCAATAAGGAACAAAAGAAAGAGGAATGTAAAATGGAATCCAAACAAGTACTTGAAAATGAATTAGCAAAGATAGAATCTTGGGAAAAAAGCCAAGGTGGATTGTGGTTTTGGGAACGAATTGGACGAATCCCTTTTAAAATTCTTGATAAACTAACTCCAAAGTTTATCCATGAAAAAATAGGTCAGCTCCTCGATGAAATTGGAAGTTACATACAAACTGGAGGAAAATATTTAGTCCAGGAAAAACAAATTTTTAAACTTGTTGAAAAAAAAGCCAGTTCACCCATTGAAGGTATTTCTGATATTAAGCAAATTCCCCTTCATTCAATGATTGAAGCCAGTCACGAGCATGCGGAAAAATGGGCAAAGGTGGCTACTCTTCAGGGAGCAACTACAGGAGTCGGTGGCATATTTACACTTGCGGTCGATATCCCCGCTTTGCTTGGAATGTCATTAAAAACACTTCAAGAAATAGCGATTATTCATGGATTTGATCCTAAAGATAAAGATGAACGTATCTTCATCATTAAATGCTTGCAGTTTTCATCCGCAGATATCGTTGGAAAGAAAGCAATTTTAAAGGATCTTTCCACCTTTTATCATGGTCGAAACTCTTCTAACGAAATGATGTCGCAGCTCCAAGGTTGGCGAGAGGTTGTGTATACATACCGTGATCAATTTGGCTGGAAGAAGCTTCTTCAAATGATTCCAATTGCAGGGATTATTTTTGGAGCCATCTCAAATCGCTCCATGATTAAGGATTTAACAGAGACTGGAAATATGTTATACCGTAAAAGAAGAATTTTGGAAAGATTGCAAGAAGAATCAACAGCATCCTTGTCGCCCCATTCATAGGGGCTTTTTTAATTACATGTAGACGCATAAATCCCTTGCACAGACGCATTTCCTCGCATTTGCAAATATCCTCGTCTCCCTGTTGTTCACGTTTTTTTCAAATACCGAATAGGATGCTAAGAGACTACTATAAGGAGTTATCAGCTTATGAAATGGAAAAATTACGGATTATGGGTCTCTCTTGCATCGATATTGTACATGGTGTTTAAAGACTTAGGCATGCAAATTGATTTAACAGCATGGGAAACATATGTGACGGCTATCATCGGTTTTCTTGCCGCACTAGGGATTATTTCCAACCCTGATAAAGGAAAAGGATTTTTTGATAAGATTCCAAGTACACCCGCTGAAGCCATAACACAAGTTGCTGAGCAATTACAAAATCAAAATCAGTCCCCTTTAGAACAACAAGGATTGCCAGTACAATATCCAATCAGCCCAGATAATTATCTGCAATATCAAGAATACCCTCAGCACCAAACGAGTGACAATCAACCTCAACATTATCAAAATGTACAACAAGACTACTCGAGCGTAGCAAATTTTGAACAAAATGAGTATCAAGACTATCGTCTTCAACCAAATAATGTTCTGCAAAACGATGCAATTCCAAACGTTTCCGCCAATTCACAGGAAATCGATCCAACTCGGGTTGAACCAGAAGTGAATGCACAGACTGAACATTATAAAGAGGGATCATCGGTTCAAGAACAAACACCAGACAATAATTCCTTTGACAGACCAAGTATCCATGGGATGCCAGCACCTCCAAATGAGCATATGTAACGATCAAAATGAAGCACCTTTATTCCCGGGTGCTTTTTTCTTTAATTTTCAATGAATAATTAACCAGGAACTATGACAAAATATGGATATAGAAACTGAAGTGTGGTGGATAAAACGAATGTGAAGGCTGTAGAACGTATATTTTGGAGTATTGCATTACCGGGGTTCGGGCAATTATTAAATAAACAATATGTGAAGGGACTCACCTTTATTTTCTTAGAGTTCGTAGTCAATACCTGTGCAAATTTTAATGAGGCGATCATGCTTAGCTTCTTGGGTGAAACCCACCAAGCACTTACATCAATTGATTACGGGTGGCTCATGTTTTACCCCTGTCTTTACTTTTTCGCTATGTGGGATGCTTTTAAAGAAGCTGGCGGAGGGAAAGCACCCTATTCTTTTTTACCATTTGCCTTCTGTGCTTATTGTGTGACAGTCGGTTTAATGGTCGCACCGAAAGCCATCTTTTTTGGAATCACATTTGGACCCGTTTTTTTCCCAATGATTTGTGTCATTCCAGGGATTTTGCTTGGACTACTCATAAGAAAGATTCTCCTAACCTTTGGTAACGAAGACGCTGTAGCGTAAAATACATATACAAAAAGGTTGCTCATTGTAAAAAGCAACCTTTATCAATTATTTCACCTTTTGATATAATTTTTGTTTCTTGCTTATTTCTTTACAAAATTACCTTACCAATCATGCTAAGGTGTTTCCATGCTTCACATACATTTTAAGCTCTTTTAATAATTGTGATTCTGAATAACTTGTTTCCCCAAAACTCATTCCATAAACAAACCCATTTTTATATGTCTTTTTCCAGACTAAATTTCCTATGATAACATTACCTCTTCTATAATTTTCATTTCTACCAATATTCGTGTACTTGGGATTGGCAGATTAAGTTTAGTAAATACCTTCGCCCCTTTAATAAATAATGCAATTAGCCATACTAAACCATATATTGCATTCACAAAAGGCACCTCAATTACTGAAAATATAAAAAAATTAGAAGACCTTTTGTATTATGTCCTAATCAAAATTTAAATAGATCCAAAATACGGGGAATAAATAACAACTAAAAAGATACCTAACAAAACTAGTAGGGTAGATCTTTAAGACAAGAGAGGCAAACGTAATGGATATGTTTGCCTTTTTCAAATAATATAGAAATGGATTAGATTTGGAGAATATTCAACGCTTAGGTTAAGATTGGCTTTCTTATTAATGCTTTTAATTTAGACACCATCTTTTCAATAAAGAAGGAGCATTTAATAACCAAACCCATTAACACTGTCAATAAACTAAGCAGAGTTCTCAATAGCAATCCCTCCACATTGAATTTTAGTGTTACATTGAACACCAGGATTATTTTTAACCATCGGCATTGTTTTATTCATTACCGTTTATTAATTGATTTCTGTCCTCTGTTTGCGGTGGTTCTTCATACCATCCGTTTTTAAACATAATTTCAAGCCCTTCTTGCCCGTAAAAATAAACATCCTTTGCTAGTAAGGCTGTTTTTAATGATATATCATTTCTTAATGTAAAAAAGGTTCCAAAGCTTGCCCCAACAATGCTAAATCCATTTAGAAAGTCAATGCAATACATCATAAGTTTGTCAGAAAATGGGGCAACTGTTGATGTCGTTACTGTACTTCCTGAAGTTGCTGAAAACTGAATATCATTTTCGATAAGTAAATCTTGAAATGTTTTTATATGTTTCTTCGCAAGATCTATTCCTTTTTCAAAGTATTTTCTTGCCTCTTTATTCTTTGCACATTGGGCAAAACCTGTAATGAGTTGCATCCCGATATTATTCGATTCTATTCCATGATGTATGTAGCCAACCTCAATCGCATTTAATGGCCTCTTTTCACTAAATGGTTTAAATCCACTCATATAACTTTTGCTTTTAATAAACTCTGTTGTTTTAGGCATTGTAATATTTGGCGGAAGGGTGAGGATCCCTTTTCTAAGTAAATAAATAGTAGCTAATTTATAAACCTTATGAGTAACAACAGTCAGACCTTCATAAATTGTCATCACGTCTTTTCGATACGCCATATTCATATTAATTGTGTACATTCCCATACTAATTTCCTTTAAAACACGAAGAAACATAATGTCAAATCCATTGTCAAAAAGAGTAGGGGCAGCTAAATTAACATCTTCCTTTGTAAATCCTATAGGAATCCCAGCTCCTTCATTCTCAAAAACTTCTTTTATTAAATTCACATAATAGTCAAGTTCCTGCCATAACATTCCCATTATATTCTTTGCTTCTTGGTCATCCGCTTTTTCTATGAAGTATTCAAGAATTCGTAAAATCATTGTTTTTTCCTGGTATGTAATCCAAAGTGTGCCGAGCTCTGATACGCTTAATGGGTTCTTAAAATTCATTTTTCTGCCTCCTTATACATATAAAATCTGCTAGGTGCGAGAAATTATACAAAAAGGTTTAAGCTTGGTAAGAAAAAAATGACCTTAATATTTTTAACACAAAAAACACGCTGCATATGAACAGCGTGTCTTCAAATCTTATTGATTCACTACTTGATCAAGCGCACCTGGCGTCTTGTGTACAGCGAGTTTCTCGACTAATTTATGACTTTCTGTATTTAAGCCTTTAATGTTTACTTTAATGCCATTTTGATGATATTTAAGAACCACCTTATCAATTGCCCCAACTGCTGAATCGTCCCAGAGATGGGCATTTGATAGATCTAATTCAATTTCTTTTACATCTTCTTTAAAATCAAAGCTATTTACAAAATCTGTAACAGATGCAAAGAATAGCTGTCCTGATACATGGTACACTTTTTTTTGCGAATTCTTTGCCGAAAGGCTTGTGACTTTTACTTTTGAAATCTTAGATGCAAAGAAAATAGCACTCAAGATTACTCCAGCTAAAACACCTTTGGAAAGATCATGAGTTTGTAAAACGGTGATAACTGTTACAATCATCACAATTGTATCTGTAATTGGTACCTTATGGAGCGTGCGCAATGCAGACCAGTCAAATGTTCCGATACAAACCATAAACATAACCCCTACAAGAGCTGCCATTGGAATTTTAACAAGGAAATCTTGTAATAAAAGAATTAATACCATTAAAAACACACCAGCAACTAAAGTAGAAAGTCTTTTACGGCCACCTGATTTAACGTTGATAACGGATTGACCAATCATCGCACAACCAGCCATCGCTCCAAAGAAACCAGAAACAATATTCGCAATACCTTGTCCGCGTGCTTCTTTATTTTTATCACTTTCAGTATCCGTCATATCGTCAACAATCGAAGCTGTTAATAAGGATTCAACTAATCCAACAATCGCGATGGATAGTGAATATGGAAAAATAATCTTTAATGTTTCAAAATTCAATGGAATGTCAGGCAGTAAAAAGATTGGTAAAGTTGACGGAAGTTCACCCATGTCCCCAATCGTACGTACGCCACTGTTTGTGATAATGGCAATAGTCGTCATCACAATAATCGCAACCAATGGCGATGGAACAGCCTTTGTAAAACGTGGGAAGATATAAATAATCGCAAGTGCCCCCGCAACCATTGCATACATTTGCCAAGATTCACCTACAAAATGCGGCAATTGCGCAACAAAAATAAGGATCGCAAGTGAATTCACGAAGCCCGTCATAACTGAACGTGGAACAAACTTCATAAGTCTTCCTAACTTTAAAACACCCATGATAATTTGGATAATCCCTGTTAAAATCGTTGCTGCCAATAGATATTGCAGACCGTGATCAGCTACCAATGTTACCATTAACAGCGCGGTTGCACCTGTTGCAGCTGAAATCATACCTGGTCTTCCACCTACAAACGCAATTGTCACCGCAATACAAAATGAAGCGTATAACCCAATCTTCGGGTCCACCCCAGCAATAAGTGAAAAGGCAATTGCTTCCGGAATGAGCGCAAGTGCTACAACGATCCCCGCTAGGATATCTCCTCGGATATTGCCAATCCATTCGTTTTTATATGTTGATAAATTCAATTTAGCACCTCTTTTTATTTGATTTTTATTGTGATTGACTTTCAACTCTTATGAAAGTCGGGTCCGTCGTGAACAAATCATAGTATATCGGATTGTTGCTATTTTGTGAAACCGTTATGTAAACGTGCACAAGATATTTTATCTTTTCTATTCTCCTCTTTTCTATTGTTTTCACTATGGCATTATAATAAAATCAATTCAGTTCTGGTACATTTTAGGGACTGCGTAACGCAAAATAAAAAGCAGTCAGTACTTTTATATGAAAAGTCTGACTGCCTTTTATTTATATTATATCGTAAGCTCCAAAATCTTTTCGTATGCAGTTTGAGTAAGGTGAGGGTCTGGATCTTGATGTTGCTTTTTTGGAACATCAAAATTGGTGAGTAAAAAATGATGTTTTGCTTCAAGATCATGTCTTGCTAAAATATGTTTACAGCATGATAAAGGGCAACCGTCAATTGCAATAATATCACGCCCAGACTTCGCCGTTTTAATAAGTGGCTTGACATCCCCACCAACACCAGCGATACAAGACATTTCAGCCACGTTTTCTCGGTCCATTTTTATCGCAATCGCATTTGCAGTTTGTGCAGCCGATGAACACCCTGAGCATGAGTACACGATAGGTAAAATCTTTCTTTCCACTTTCGTTCCCCTCCCGAATTTATTTAAAATCTATTTTATTTCATCTCTCATATAAATTCTGTGAAGAACGTCACCTTTTTTCGGAATTTTCCACAAAAAGAAGAAGCCACCAAAAGGGCAGCTTCCTCATTATTAAATATATTTCCTATGCACGGTCTTCCCATCAAACGTAAACACAACTGTTTTATTCTCAAGTACGGTTTCCATATGAACTGGTCTGCCCCAAAGCTGATAAATGAAAGGCAGTACTTTTTCAAGATATTTTAAATCCAACTCAATGTCTTCATACCAGTGTTTCAGGAAGAGTTCTCCACTTTTTAAATAGTCGCCATCATTGACGGTGATATATGGGAAGCCTCCATTAACCCTCATGTTTACGAGTTGATCACGTACCTGCTCCCACTGTTTATCAATGATTTTATAATCTCGACCTTGCTTTTGGAATAGATACATATCTTCACGTAAAACTAAATCCTTTGTTAAATAATTTCGAATGAACGAAATATCTGATTCAACTTCACGGACTTCAAAGATTTTATCTCGACCTGAGCCAGGCTTTACTCCGCGTTCTATCATTTCTTTTGAAGGTTTATCGTAGCGTTCTTCAATATCCTCAAATATTTTTAAACCTAAATAATATGGATTAATGCTTGTTTTTGATGGCTGAACAACACCTGCATTGAGTTTCGCAAACTCGATTGCTTCGTCTGAAGTAAGATCCATTTCCCGAATAATACGCTGATGCCAATACGAAGCCCAACCTTCGTTCATGATTTTCGTTTCAAGCTGTGGCCAAAAATACAGCATTTCCTCACGCATCATTGTTAATATATCGCGTTGCCAATCCTCAAGCTCACGGCTATATTGTTCAATAAATAACAGAATGTCTTTTTCAGGATGTGGCGGAAATTTCTTTTTCTTACGATTTAATGGCGTAGGATTTATGGCCTTTTTATCTAAATTCCATAAATCATCGTATGGCGATGGTTTACGCTTTATTTCTTCCTCTTCTTCATCCTCAAGACTCCAGGCAAGCTTTGGTCTCATTAAAGAAGGGTCAATATGCTCTTGGATAGCCAATACAGCATCTAAAAACGTCTCCACCTCAAGTTTTCCGTATAAATGCTCATAATGTTTTACACGCTCAGCAGTTGCAGCCATACTTTCAACCATATCTCGTTTTGTATTGCTAAAACGAAAATTATTCTTGAAAAAGTCACAGTGGGCAAGTACGTGGGCAACGATTAACTTGTTTTGAATAAGGGCATTGGAATCAAGCAAAAATGCATAACAAGGGTCAGAATTAATAACGAGCTCGTATATCTTACTTAATCCTAAATCATACTGCAGTTTCATTCGATAAAATTGCTTTCCAAAGCTCCAATGGGAAAAACGAGTTGGCATCCCGTAGGCACCAAATGTATAAATAATATCTGCAGGACATATTTCGTATCTCATTGGATAAAAATCAAGCCCAAAGCCTTCTGCAATTTCTGTAATTTCATCAATTGCATACTGGAGTGTCTGACGATCAGAATCTCTCACAGTTGATCTCCCCCTTTTCGTCCTTATCACAATTTATGAGGAATTGCTCAAAATGATGAATGGGGGATTTGAATGTTACACGTTTTTAACCCTATAAAGGTTAAAGCCTCCACTGATGCCATTTTTCTCCAAACTAAAAAGACCACGAATTGTGGCCTTTTTCTCTGTTACTTAACTTCTTCAATACTCAAGGATAATAGTGACTCTGTCTGTGGGTTAAACAGAATCATCACTTTTGCTGTAAACGTACGATCTTTTGTTTGAATTGTTAATTCAAACGTATCCTTCGATTGCTTATCAGTGATTTCTTCACGACCCCTATACTGATAATCACTTATCCTACTGTCCGGGTAATTTAATTTAGCCACATCAACTGCAATCTTACCCCATTTTTCATAATCTGTTGGGAGCTCCTGTTCCTGCTGTGGCGGTTTTTGAGGTGGTTTCTGTTGGGCACTTACGATACCGCCACCTCCAAAAAGGAACAAACTACAGAAAAGTGGGATGAAAAATTTTTTTACCAATTTTTTTACCTCCTATGTAGCAAATCAATTGTATTTTGCGCTTTTACAGGAGATATTACTCATTTTATTTTTTCCACATAAACAGTGCCTCTCGATTATGTATTCAAAATTGTTTTGGCTTCTTGTCCAAGATTTACACCGAGAAAAATCTTGTTTTCTCCGCAAACTATTATCAACTCCTAAAAGGAGGGAAAAGCAGTGAATAATGTAGATTACGACAAAGCACTTTACTACACACATCGTTCTCAGTGGGACAACCTACTTATTCTAATGGTTCGAACAAAGGATGATTTTCTTTCGAAAAAAATTGAACACTTTTTACATGCATATAATTTTGAAAAAGACTATTCCATTATCGAACGACAGTTATATTCATTACTCCGCTATATAGACCATGCATCAACCGAAAGCATGGAAGAATTAGCTGCTCATATGTAAGTGGGGTGAAATTCCCCCCACTTATTTACATAAAAAACAAGACCCGAGGGCCTTGTTTTATTTTAACGATTTATGAACTTGTTCCATGACATCTGATGAAATGTCTTTTAATACTTTTTGGCTATCTTCAAATGAATTTCCTTTGACACCAAAATAGAATTTCACTTTTGGCTCAGTTCCCGATGGGCGCAAACAGAACCATGAACCATCTTCAAGGAAGTATTTTAACACATTAGATTTAGGAAGCGTAATTTGTTCATTTTCGCCGTTCTCAACGTGTATGCGAACACTTTCCTTATAATCCTCTAATAGAGTTACTTTACGACCAGCAACAACAGTTGGTGGTTCACTACGGAAGCTTGCAAGAAGATTATTGATTTGCTCAGCACCTTCTTTTCCTTTTAATGTTAAGGATTCTAGGCCTTCTCGATAATAACCATAGTTCTCAAAAATCTCCATTAAGCCTTCATACATCGTCATGCCTTTGTTTTTATAATAAGCACAAACTTCAACCGCTAATAAAGCAGCTTGGACTGCGTCCTTATCACGAGCAAAATCTCCGATTAGGTAGCCATAGCTTTCTTCATAGCCAAATTGGAATTTATATTCCCCAGTCATTTCATATTCCTTGATTTTTTCGCCGATAAATTTAAAACCTGTAAGTGTATCAATTGTATTAAGACCAAATGATTTGGAGATTTCGCGTCCAATTTCAGATGTAACGATTGTCTTTAGAACAACTCCATTCTCAGGAAGGATGCCTTTCTTTTTCTTTTCTGACAAAATGTAGTGCAGTAAAATAGCTCCTGTTTGATTACCGGTTAATACAACATATTCACCGTTATCGTCCTTCACAGCAACCCCTAAACGGTCCGCATCTGGGTCAGTTCCGATTAAAATATCAGCATCAATTTTTTTGCCTTCTTTAATCGCTAGTTCAAATGCTGCATGCTCTTCAGGGTTTGGTGATTTAACTGTTGAGAAATTTGGATCCGGAAGTTCTTGTTCTTTCACGACTGTCACGTTCTCATAACCATATGCTTTTAGACCATTACGAACTGGAATGTTAGCCGTTCCATGAAGTGGTGTAAACACAACTTTTACGCCAACCTGTGAAAGCTCAGGGTTAATCGAGATTGTCTTTAGCTTTTCTGTATAAGCATTATCGATTTCTTTACCAATGAGTTTAATGAGTCCAGAAGCCTTTAATTCTTCCTCAGTTCCTACTTTTAAGTCAAGCTCATTTTCAATTGCATTTACTTTTTCAATTACTGTATCAGCAGCATCAGGTGGTAATTGTCCACCATCGGAGCCATATACCTTATAGCCATTATATTCTGGCGGATTATGGCTCGCAGTCACGACGATTCCTGAAAATGCATTTAAATGACGAACCGCATATGAAAGTTCTGGTGTTGGACGAAGTTCTTCAAACACATAAGTTTGAATTCCTTTTGTAGCAAGGGTTTTCGCAGCCTCCATTGCAAATTCTGGTGATTTATGACGAGAATCAAATGCAATTGCAACCCCACGACGTTTCGCTTCTTCTCCGAAGGATTCGATAAAAGCAGCGAGCCCTGCAGAAGCCTTACGAACTGTATATAAATTCATTCGGTTTGTTCCCGGTCCGATTTCCCCACGCATTCCGCCAGTTCCAAACTCGAGATTTTTATAAAAGCACTCTTCTAGTTCTTTTTGATTGTCTTTCTTTTCAAGCAATGCATTCTTGATTTCTTGATCTAACCCTGGCGAATTAAGCCATTGGTTATACGTTTCCATCCAGCTCATGTACGATGAACCTCCCGTTTTCAGTTGTGAATTAATGTCATGTTTAATCTTCTATATATTCTATATAAAATCCTTTACATTTCCAATTATTTTATCATAGATTGTACGATTTCGAATCAAAATGCGGAAAAAGGCTTGGTTCCATACTAAAAACCATTTGCAGTATATCACCTACTTCTTTTTACTCTTCCGATATATCGCTAATCTCTTTTTAGGTATATCAACTACCCGT
>NZ_JBALOX010000058.1:26365-28730 GCF_036965165.1 Bacillus sp. JJ1521
TACTCTTCCGATATACCGCTAATCTCTTTTACGGTATATCAACTACCCGTTTTTACTATCCCGATATACCGCTAACCTCTTTTACGGTATATCATCCACTCCTTCTTACCCATCCGATATATCGATAAACTTGACCGGTCCATTATTAAAACAGACGGAATCCTCCGTCTGTTTCAGCACATAATTACATATCTTCCCCACTTGGCTCAGTTGCGTCTTTAATATAAGATTCAACTTCAGCCTCGTAGCGTTGTTTTTCATCTTCCGTCCAGTTAAAACGAACAGCCATGTATGCAACAATTTGTTGTTTCCATCGGTTGACCCAATCAATATTGAAGAACATTGCACCAGTTCGGCGAATAAGGAAATCGATTGGCTTTGTGACCATTTCATACTGCATTCCATATTCAAGGGATGCGAGTATAGGAAGTGGAAGACCAGCTTCTGTTGCTTTTTCCTTACATTCCAGCATTATTCCTTTTACAATATCAATATTTGAACCATATAATCGTGTTAATCTTTCCGCGTCCTTATGAGAAAGCTGGAACTCATTTACTAACTGCTTCCCTTTTTCAGAGACAAATTCAGGATAACTTTTCGAACCGCCCACATTTCCCCCAGAAATAGCCATATTCTTTGTTTGACACGATTTAAGTACGCCTGTTAACCCTTCTTCCTCAGAAAGCTTTACTACTTTATCTACGATGGTTTCAGCCATTTTACGGTAGCCTGTTAATTTTCCACCTGCGATTGTGATTAAACCTGAATCAGAAACCCAGATTTCATCCTTACGCGAGATTTCAGACGGATCCTTTCCTTCTTCATAAATCAGCGGGCGTAGGCCTGCCCAGCTGGATTCGATATCAGAATCCTTTACTTTTACAGTTGGAAACATATAGTTAATCGTATTAATCAAATATGCACGGTCTTCGGCGGTTAAAGTTGGGTGAGCGGTATCTTTGTCATAAAATGTATCCGTTGTTCCGACGTATGTCTTTCCCTCACGTGGGATTGCAAACACCATCCGTCCATCTTGAGTGTCATAGTAAACAGCCTGTTTTAACGGGAATTTCGATTGATCGATCACGATATGGACACCTTTAGTTAGCCTTAAAACTTTGCCTTTTTTCGATTTGTCCGCTTCACGCATTTTATCAACCCATGGACCTGTTGCATTGACGATTTTTTTCGAAAAAATTTTATATTCTTTACCTGTCAATTGATCAACCACTTTTACTCCTGTTACCTGTTCATTTTCATAGATAAAGGATTCCACCTTAGCATAGTTAACTGCTTTTGTCCCTTGTTCGATGGCTTTTTTCATCACTTCAATTGTAAGACGTGCATCATCTGTTCGATATTCAACATAGTAACCCCCACCCTTAAGACCATCCTTCTTAATGAGGGGTTCTTTCGCTAATGTTTCTTCCGCACTTAACATAGATCTTCTTTCTGACTTCTTCACTCCTGCCAAAAAATCATACATACGAAGACCAATGGATGTTGAAAACTTTCCAAATGTACCACCCTTATGAAGTGGCAACAGCATCCATTCAGGGATTGTTACATGCGGACCATTTTCATACACGATCGCTCTTTCTTTCCCTACTTCGGCTACTAAACCTACTTCAAATTGTTTCAAATAACGAAGCCCACCGTGCACAAGCTTTGTGGAACGACTTGATGTTCCTGCCGCAAAGTCCTGCATCTCAACGAGACCTGTTTTGAGTCCACGGGTTGAAGCATCAAGTGCGATTCCTGCACCTGTGATTCCACCACCAATAATAAATAGGTCTTGAACCTCTTTTTCCATGTCCGCTAAACTGGAACTTCTATTTAGACTTGAAAACTTTGTCATGTTTCCCACTCCTTGAATGTAGAAAAAAAGAGACCACAAAAGACATTGCACACATAGTGACAATGCTCCTGCGGTCTCTCCCTAATCTCCTACCGAATTATTAACTTATCTCTATCATAACATAACGATTATTTAAAACCAAGAGCTGCCTGTACTGCCTTTTTCCAGCCGTTGTATAATTCTTCACGATATTCTTCAGTCATTTTTGGTTCAAAGGTTTGGTCAATTGCCCATTTTCTTGAGATTTCTGATTGATCCTTCCAAAAACCAACTGCTAAACCAGCTAAGTAAGCAGCGCCCAATGCTGTTGTTTCATTAATGACTGGACGTTCCACCGGCACTCCTAAAATGCCGCATTGGAAAGCCATGAGGAAGTTATTTTTAACAGCCCCACCATCGACTCGAAGTGTTTTTAAGGATATACCTGAGTCGGCCTCCATCGCGGTTAAGACATCCTTTGTTTGGTATGCCAATGATTCTAAAGTGGCCCGTACGAAATGTTCCTTT
>NZ_JBALOX010000058.1:28808-34207 GCF_036965165.1 Bacillus sp. JJ1521
CCTTCTCGGCATAGCCTTCACTATCTTTTGCATCTTTTAACATACGAAGTCCATCACGAAGCCACTGAATCGCAGAACCTGCAACGAATATACTTCCTTCTAATGCGTATTCAACTTTTCCGTTAATTCCCCAAGCAATTGTAGTTAATAATCCATGCTCCGAAGGCACTGCTTTTTCGCCAGTATTCATCAGCATAAAGCAGCCTGTGCCATATGTGTTTTTCACCATGCCCTTTTCATAGCAAGCTTGCCCGAATAGAGCCGCCTGTTGGTCACCGGCTGCACCAGCAATCGGTACCTCTTGGCCAAAGAAATGATATGGCGCTGTAGTTGCATACACTTCTGATGATGGTCGAACCTCTGGAAGCATCGACTTTGGAACGGTTAAGTGCTCTAATAGTTCATCGTCCCAATCTAAATCATAAATGTTATACATCAAGGTCCTAGAGGCATTTGAATAATCGGTAACATGAGCTTTTCCGCCTGAGAGTTTCCATATAATCCATGTGTCAATCGTTCCAAATAGCAACTCGCCCGCTTCTGCTTTTTCTCTAGCACTTTCTACATGCTCTAAAATCCATTTCACTTTTGTACCAGAAAAATAGGCATCAATTAATAGACCCGTTTTTTCACGGAATGTATCGCTTAATCCGTTAGCTTTTAATTCCTCGCAAATGTCGGCTGTTTGACGAGATTGCCAAACGATTGCATGATACACAGGCTGTCCTGTTTCTTTATCCCATACAACCGTCGTTTCACGTTGGTTCGTAATCCCAATCCCTGCAATTTGCTCTGGCTTTACATTTGCTTCCGATAAGACTGATGCCATCACTGCTAAAATCGAGCCCCAAATCTCATTTGCATTGTGTTCAACCCAGCCTGGCTTCGGAAAAATTTGTGTAAATTCTTTTTGCGCTACATGCACAATTTCCCCTTTTTGATTAAACAAAATGGCACGTGAACTTGTGGTGCCTTGGTCTAACGAAAGTATGTATTTTTCCAAATTATTTACCTCCTCACTAACATCTTCTTATTTAAAATTAACACGCTTACATGTTTTTGACTACCTGGGTAGGCTTGTTTTTTAGGTCTAAAAATATTTTCCAAGAATAAATGTAGTAATGGTCGTTTTTAAATTACCCTTTTAAGGAGTGGAATGCTTTGATTGAAAAAGAAATTACAGTAACAATTAAGGAAGGACTACATGCCAAGCCGGCCGGAGTTTTAGTTCAAAACTTAAGCAGATATACGAGTGATGTAGAATTTCGTTTTAAAAATAGATCTTATAATGCCAAAAGTATTTTAGGATTAATGGGAGCAGGTATCCGCGAAGGGCAAGTCATGACGGTTCGAGTGGATGGCCCGGATGAAGAGGAAGCTTTTGCGTGGCTTAAGACATTTATTTGACTTTATTGGAAAACCACGATCGGTATCTATTTAGATAGTAATCGTGGTTTTTTTCGTTTTACTTTATTATTTTTTCTATAAGTTCATTTAGTTGAACCGCCGCCATCGATTCTAATCGATGATCGACTTCACAGAAATCCAGGTCTTTTGTAACCTGATTCGGGATGATTACACAATACATTCCAGCCTGTTTAGCAGCTAATGCTCCATTTGCAGAGTCTTCAAAAACAAGACATTCCTCAGGTGATACTCCTAAGCATTTGGCAGCTTCTAAATATAGAGTTGGGTCTGGCTTCACCTTTTCAACATCATCTGAAGTACGGATACACTCAAAGTAATCAAATAAGCAAAGATTTTTTAAATGAGTAGATACCCACTTATAATCGGAACTTGATGCTAGCCCGATTTTTAAGCCTGCTTTCTTTGCAGCAGAAAGATACTCCTCGACACCTGGCAATGCTCCTTCATTCTTCATTCGTTCATCAAACCGGTCCCGTCTTATCTTGGTTAATTCCTCATGGTCCACTTTCTTGCCAATCTGCTCTTCTAAATATGTAAGGGCATTGAATCCCGCTTGCGTTCCTATTACCTTGCCCCACACAGACATTGGAAGCTCTGAACCATGCTCTTGAAAAATTTCATTCAATACATTGTATTCATTCGTCTCTGTATCATAAATAAGCCCGTCAAAATCAAAAATAACTGCTTTTATCAAAACACCATCTCCTATCCTTCTAATCCACCTTCTATTATAAGGAATTACAAAGTAAAGTCCATTTTTCCAAAACTACCTAGACACATTTTGTTCACAAACATATCTTCAATTCAAGATTTTACATTTTACATTCACGTACTGTAATACTATAATTTTGAGTATACTTATGTGGAATGAGGGATTCGATGAATTCTAAAACAAATGAAAAAATACTGGAGACATATTTATTTATTGCATTTGCTGCCGCATTGATATCCACGCTTGGTAGTCTTTATTTTTCAGAAATCCAAAAATTTGTACCCTGTGAATTATGCTGGTACCAGCGAATTTTCATGTACCCTCTCGTTATTATTTTAGGAATTGCTATTTTTAAAAAGAACTACTCAATCGCACTCTATACCTTTATTCTGTCTTTAATTGGTGGTTCAATTTCAATCTACCATTATCTTGTTCAGAAGGTTCCCGCAGTGGGTGAGAATTCATTTTCATGTGGAATTGTGCCTTGTACAGGCCAATATATTAATTGGTTTGGCTTTGTAACGATACCTTTTTTAGCCTTAATTGGCTTTACAATCATTGCAATTACTAGCTTTATCACACTAAAAAAATTGAAAGAAGGGAAATAGATTTGAAAAAGATTATTATTTTTACAGCAATTGTCGTTGTTCTTTTTGGTGGACTAGCATTTGTAACAACTACACAAAACAAGCAAAAAGCAGAAGGAAATCCGTTTGGTAAGAAAAACCTCGAGCCTGCAACAATTAAACAGCTTGATGATCCAAACTACGGCAATCAAATTCTACCTGACGAATTAGAAACAAAGCTAGAAAATGGGGAGACAATGACTGTGTACTTTTATGCATCTGACTGTGTGCACTGTCAAAATACAACTCCGGTCATCGTTCCAATGGTAGATGAAATGGGCCTTGATTTGAAAAAATTGAACCTACTTGAATTTAAAGATCAATGGAACAAATACGGCATTCAGTCTACACCAACGCTTATCCACTTTGAGAATGGTGAGGAAGTTTCCCGCCTGGTTGGGTATCATCCTGACCATAATGATTATAAAGTTTGGTTCGAAGCTGCAATGGCTAGCTCTAAATAATAGAAAATCCCTGTTCACTGGATTGAGCAGGGATTTTTTAAGTGCTTGTCTAGTTTCAGGCGCCATCGGCTCGAGTTCATACTCCAATCGCTTCGGAAGGTAAAATGCACCTTCTGTCAGCGCTCGTCTTATGCTTGACTTGCACAGAATGTACTGACATCGATGTTCGCCACAGGACGTGGCGGTAGTTAGTCGATATTCCTCAGTACGGGCGCCTTGCACTTTTTTTGTAAAGGCTTGCCTTTGCCTTTATGTATTAAGCCAAATATTGATTTGCTGGCTTTGAATATTTACTTATCAATTCTGGATTGTTCGCACTTTGAAATTCTTCAATTGTGAACGGAAATAAATACCCGTAATCATTTAATATTTGCACATTTTTCGCAAAGATTTCCCCATGGTTATCCTGGTACCCTTCTTCACGAATGGTTTCAAGAACTGCAATAATCGCTTGAAGGCTTGAGATGACTTTAAAAGCCTTATCTAATGTTCGGTTATAGTAGAAGTCTTCCTCTTTTGGCGCTAACACATTCCATTCTTCAAATTTTCCAATATACTCATCTTCAAAGTAGGTTGGAAAAATAGAGGAATACATGTAATCTATTAGCTCCGTAATGTGATGTTCCTGCTCCGGAGTTGATGCTACTACAATTTTCAATGTAAAACCCACCCTTATATCTACATAATCAAATGCGCCTTGGCGTATTTGCGCCCAGATTTTTTCGAGCTTGCTCGAAAAGTTTCCATTAAAAATCTGTGGCATCCGCCGGAGGCTTAAACTTTATTCAGTCGCGAGTATGAACCGCCACTGAATTTTTAAATTCGTTTGCCTAGATTCCTCACAATAAGAGGTGAAGAATGCTGAATAAAGTTAACAATAGAATAACACAGCCTACTTCAGATTTGGTAAGGTAAGTCTTTCCTCCATATCCACCTTTCTCTTTCATTCACTTCGTGGATTGGATATACTTTTATAAGAAATCAAAGTCGAGAAAATTTAAAGGATGATCGTATGTTAACGGAAAGATTTGGTGAATGGTTTGAGGTAGCAGTTCCCCGTGATTGGGACGGGATGACAATTGATGATGTACTTAAGAATGTATGGTCAATACCAAAGCAAATGCTTCATCAATTACGAATGGAAAAAGGCGTGAAGCTTAAAGGAGAAGCCAAGCCATGGAACACTCCTCTCATACAAAATGACAAACTGCAAATCCATCTTTTTATCGAAGAAGATTTTGGAGTCCTGCCAGAATATGTTCCAGATCTTCAAATATTATTTGAGGATGACCATCTTTTAATCGCCAACAAACCACCTGAAATGGATACACATCCAAATGAAGATGGTCAGCTCGGTACACTTGCTAATGCTGTTGCCTATCATTTCCAAGTAAATGGTGTTCAAACGAAGGTACGCCATATTCATCGTCTCGATCGTGATACAACCGGGGCGGTCGTTTTTGCAAAACATAAACTAGCTTCAGCGATTTTAGACCGTCGACTTGAAAAAAGGGAAATCAAACGAACCTATCTAGCCCTGGTACACGGAATCATCAAACAAAAAAAGGGAACAATCGATGCTGCTATTGGTCGGGATCGTCATCATCCAACTCGTAGAAGAGTCTCCCCGACAGGGCAAAAAGCAATTACGAATTTTAAAGTCCTTCAAACATTTTCGAATAAAAAAATGTCCTTGGTCGAGCTTGAGCTTTTAACAGGTCGCACTCATCAAATCAGAGTACACATGAGCCATTTGGGTTACCCGCTTGTTGGGGATATTTTATATGGAGGACAACCAATTGTTCCACGACAGGCGCTGCATGCGGCTAGAATTAGTTTAGATCATCCACTCACAAATGAAAAAATCATGTGTAAGGCACCTTTTTTAGATAGCCCTCCGATTTTTGAAAATATATTCGTCTAATTTTACAAAGATTGGGTTTGTACACATGTGTATGTTGCTTTTTTCCTGTATAATTAACTTTATTCAGCGAAATTCCTTACTTCTATAGTAGGGAATAATTGAAAAAAATTAAACAATTCAGTGAAGGTTCAAACCTTGGCTGAATAAAGTTAAAGCCTCCGGCGGATGCCACGATTTTTCAAAGGAAATTTTTGAGCTTAGGATCAAAGACTAAGAACGCCACGTCATGTGGCAACGTCTTTGTG
>NZ_JBALOX010000058.1:34227-59932 GCF_036965165.1 Bacillus sp. JJ1521
CGCAAATACGCAAAGGCGTATTTGATTAGAAGTAGAAGTGAATAAGGAAAGGAGTTTGCCCTTGCAGGACTTACTTATTTACATCATATTAGGTCTTTGTATTGGAGTAATGTCCGGTTTTTTCGGTATTGGCGGTGGCTTTATTCTTACACCAACGCTAATCCTTATGGGATTTTCTCCAGTTATCGCTATCGCTACAAGCTTATTGTATACAGTTGCTACATCACTTTCTGGAGTGGTAGCACATTTTCGTCTAAAAAATATTAAATGGGAGACTTCCATTATTATCGGAATAAGTGGGGTAATAGCCACTCAGTTTGCTCACCCATTTGTTATTTTCCTTGGACAATACAACTTAGAAAATACTGTCATTCCATTGATGTATTTAGCACTCACGTTATATTTTTCAATATCAATACTTGTAAGTAAATCTCCTAGTAAGGATCAATCAATAAGTAAAACCAAATATGCTTATGTAAAAATTGTGTTTATCGGGTTATTCGCCGGCTTTATTTCTACAGTTTTAGGTGTTGGCGGTGGCTTTATCATTGTTCCATTATTAATGGGCGTGCTTGCTTTCCAACCAAAATATGCAGTTGGTACAAGCCTGCTTAGTGTATTCATGATTGTTGTTGCAGGCTTTACAACCTATGCATCAACCGCCACTCTTGATTATGGAGTAATTGGAAGCCTGATTGTGGGTGCACTTATTGGTGGTCAACTTGGCGCAAGGGTTACGAATATCTTTGAAGATAAACAGGTTCGCTTGTTTTTAGCCGGTCTATATATCGCAACCGGTGTGAGTCTCGCATTTAAGCTTTTTCATTTAGACTTTTTCGGTTTGCTTATACTATTTACCTACTGCTTATATATGCTTATCCATTTCTTATTTCAAACTCTTAAAGTTCGTTTCAAGGAAAAAGAGGTTGGGTAACAGTAAAACATCCCCTTCATACAAGAGGATGTTTTTTTATTGCTGCTTATTACTTGGCTAAAAGCGCCCTCTTAAAACTAGGTTGGAACCTCTTTTTTGATTTCTCCATGTTTGTCCATTACCGATTCTATATTATTTCATAACATAAAGTAACTTTCATATGAAGGAGGTGTAAGGTATGAGTGGCGGACATGGACATGGTATGAATTTCGCATTAATCGTGGTTCTATTTATCCTACTAATCATTGTAGGAACATCTTTCATGGGTTACTAGTCAATGGGTTTTGAGCGTATCCACCGCGTCTCCCCATAATATCTCCTTTAAAGGCGTTTCAAAGGTACCGGCCTTTGAAACCCTTTTTTTCTATAAGTACATATTTAGCCAATTTATAATATCTTTGAACACTTCCTCTTTGTTAAGTTCATTTAGAATTTCATGCCGGCTATTTTCATACAGTTGGACCGTTACATCCTTGATTCCTGTTTTTTTATACATATCTGCAGCTTGGAGAACGCCTTTTGAATAGTTCCCGACCGGATCTTTATCCCCAGCCATGAAATACATTGGTAAGCCTTTAGGAATATTTTCATTAGAGCTATGAAGATTTACTTTTGCTACTCCACCAACGAGGTCATAGAAGAACCCTGCCGTGAAAACTCCACCACAAAGAGGGTCATGGATATACTTGTCTACTTCCTTGTCATCCCTTGAAAGCCAATCAAATTCAGTGCGATTTGGACTGAATCCTTTATTGTAGCTACCGAACGTAAGCTTGTTCATAAGCGGACTTTTGGTTTTCTTTCCATTTCGTTTCATTTCAAACTTGGCAATTCCAATTCCAACTTTTCCAATGAAACCCGGGTCGCCTCCTGTTCCAGATAAAATGACACCAGCTAATTGATCACCATGTGTTTGTATGTATCTCCGTGATAAAAAGGATCCCATGCTATGTCCGAATAGAAAAAACGGTATGTTTGGATGATCTTTATTAATTATGTCTGTTAATTGAAGCATATCTTTAACCACTTGTTCAAACCCATTTTCCTCTGCAAAAAATCCCATTAGTTTTGAGTTCGTGCCTGTTTTCCCGTGGCCACGATGGTCATTTCCATAGACGATAAAACCTTCCTTTATCAAAGCTTTCGCAAATAAGTCATAGCGTTCAATATGCTCTGCCATCCCATGGGCAATTTGGACGATTCCCTTTGGTGTGGCTTGAGTTTCATCCTCCCACTTTTGACAAAATATAGTAACACCATCATCAGTCACAAACGTAAAATCTGAACAAGTCATCACCATAGCCCCCCTTTTTCGTCTATTATATTCAAAAAATGAGATTATAGATATGGATTAAGTTGAAACCAAGCTATTTGTTTTTCAGGTATATCCCTTTCGTGTTTCCATTTTTTGTGCATATAATAAAGGTAGTATGTTAGAAAAATAGATGAGGGGAATTAACAAAATGAGCTCTTTTATAGTGAAGGGTACATGGACTGGAAATAGAAATGGGGAGGGTACGATTACCACAGATGGTCTTCAAACAGCCGTCTCTGCTCCAAAACAACTGGACGGACCTGGAATTGGGGCAAACCCTGAGGAGTTATTAATTGCCGCCGCTACAAATTGCTATATGCTGACCCTTTCTGCAATCCTGTCAAATCGTGATCTCGAATACACTCATCTAGAAGTGGTAACGGAAGGAACAGTTGGCAAAGACGGAAAGCGCTTAGTCTTTGAAAAAATTGTTCATAAACCAGTTATTTTTGTAAAACAAGCAGACGTTGAACTCCAAGAAAGATTGGTTCAACTTGCTCATCGTGCAGAAAAAGCATGCTTCATCTCGCAAACGCTGAAAGGCAATGTCGAGGTTACGGTTGAACCTGTTGTGAATGTGGTTGGATAATGTAAATTGTACTAGTGGCAGTATCTTTTGGTTAGTGGGAGTATTTCTCAGATAGTGGTAGTATTTTTGAATTAGTGGTAGTACTTTTGTTTTGATCGTATTGAATGGTGAAAAGGCAGTGCCCTCAAACACTGCCTTCCTCTCAAATTAACCTCTTTGCGCCTGGTAAACCTTTAAGTTTGAATAAATAACCTTTAGCAATGGCGTTTCGATGCCTTTTTCCTGGGCAATTTTATATAAATAGCCTTGTAATTGATCAGCCTCAATATCCAAACCTTTTTCCATATCACGCTGCATTGAAGATTTCATTGCAGCAGTCATTTGATTCGTTGTTTTTAAATGCTTTTCCTCAATATCCTCATCGATTGGTGCACCAATCGAGCGCATTACTGAACCGATTTCTTTAAATAGGTTTAAAATGAGCTTTGGACCATTCTGTTCTTCACGAATTGGACCAATCGGTGATCTCATTAACGTCGTAATACCTGAAAATCCTGTGATGAACATATATTTATGCCATATTTCACGAATGATATTATCGCTTAATTGAATATTTGTTTTTGTTCCAGACATAACATCCGCTAATTTTGTAATTCGTTCAGTTCTTTCCCCAGAAAACTCTCCAAACAAAGCTCGGTGATTAGGGCTTGTCTGAATGATTTTCCCTTCAGCATTCAAGGTAGACTCAATAAAACATAATCCACCAATAACATTTTCAGGATTAAACTTGGACTTTAGAACATCCACATGACTGTATCCATTTAATAGTGGGAGAAGCATTGTGTCCTCTTCTACATATGGTTCAATACTATGTAAGGCACCTTCAAGGTGATATTGTTTTGTCGAAAGAATAATCACATCGAATGGACCAGCTTCTTCTCCCGACTTGATTGTCTTCGGTCTGAATGTCACATCTCCATGGATACTTTCTATTTGAAGTCCATATTCCTGTATTTGCTTTTGCCTTTTTTCGCGAACTAAGAAGGTTACGTCTTCCCCCTTTTCGAGTAGTCGCCCTCCAAAATAACCGCCAATTGCACCTGCACCTACAACTAGGATTCTCAAAGTCTTGCAACCCCTTTCACTACGAAACTATTAATAGTATACCAAAAAAAGGTCAGCAGCGCTGACCTTAGTTTGATACATAATTTGCTGCGGAACGAATTTCCACTGTTATTGAACTAGCGTTTACAGTTGTTTTCAAAACAACTGGATATGGACGATTATTCGCAAACTTAAAGTCCAAATATGGATAAGCAACTGTTGCATCATGCCCTAGTGGAACATAGCCAACAGGCTTTGAATGGTGGTGTAGTTGAATGATTTCAAGACCTGCTTTTTCAACTGCGTTATAAAGAGTAGTTGAGGTTTGGCATATTCCTCCCCCATAGCCTGGGACAAATTCCTTGTTTACAATAACTGTTGATAGCGCATATCCATTTTCCTTTGATGCATTTCCAACCACATTGTTAAAAGAAAAACGATCGCCAGGTCCTAACACTACATCGTTTACCTCACTTGCCGACTTTCCAATATTGAAGTTTCTTCCAGTTGCAGATGGATTGAAATAGGTTGTAAAGCTTCCAAGGACAACATCATTAATGCCTTGAACCTGATCCTGTGTAACATTTGGATTAGTTTCCTCAATCGGAAGTACGACTTCTTTATTAAAAACGAAATCATCTAGTATTCTAGTAACTAGCTCATCTTCTTTTAAAATCATTTGGCTTTCCCCAGCCTGCAAATCCCCATTAGCACTAAGTTTTGCTGGTTTCATAGGGCGATCAATCGAGGCAGCTAAATCACTTGCTATTTGCGCTGCTTTCGCTTTTAATTCTTCTTCAGTTTGGAACTCATCCCTGTTCAGAACTTCGACGACACTATTATCACGAGGATCGATGATGGAAACTTCACGTGTATCGATGGCTTCCTTTGTTTCAATCGTTTCAACAGGTGCAACATTATGAAGTTCCACACTCACAGGTTCTTTCTTCTCGATAAGCGTGCACCCACTCATCAATAAAACACCTAATAATAATGGCAATGTTGTTTTCTTCAAATTACTCTCTCCCATAGTTTAATTTGTGGACATTGTTACAATTAATCAAATTCGCCACGGCGTATTTGCGCCCGATTTTTTTAGGCCCACACGAGGTGGGTCACAAAGAGGTTGCCACAGGACGTGGCCTTTTTAGTCTTTGATCCTTTGCTCGAAAAACTTCCTTTGAAAAATCGTGGCATCCGCCAGAGGCTATAACATATGTAACAGAAGTCAGGGATTTCTGTTGCATATGTTACAATTGGTTAACAAAGTAACTTACATAGGAATTTTATTAACGAAAAACGAATATATTCCTATTTGCTGTAAGTTCTTTAATTGCCTTCTCATACATGGGAAATAGACTAAGATGATTGGAGAATAGAAGCAGTATATGTAGTGAACGTAGAAGTTTTACAAGAGAAGTAGATAACCTTTTTCACATCATTAGACGTTGGATAGCTTGTATTTGTTACTAACTTTTGTAAAATATTTGTCATAATTTTATTATATATTCTTTATAAAGAACAAATCAACAAAAAAATCTACAATCGAGGAATTAGATTGCAGATTTTTTCTGGATAATCCATTATTTTTGAGAAAGTTGTTTTGATTTTTCAGTACAGCTTTCCATAGCTGCGATAACGCTCGCTCGGAAGCCTTGTTTTTCAAGGGTAGCAACTGCTTGGATGGTTGAGCCCCCCGGGGTGCAGACATCATCTTTTAGTTCGCCCGGGTGTTTTTCGGTTTCTAAGACCATTTTTGCTGCACCTAATAGAGCTTGTGCGGCAAGCTTGTACGCCTGTTTTCTAGGAATCCCTTGCATTACAGCACCATCGGCTAATGCCTCAATAAATAAATAGGCATATGCCGGGGACGAACCACTTACTGCAGGAATAGCATCCATAAGTTGTTCATCGAGGAGCTCTACCTTTCCAAATCCTTCAAACAGTTGGACAATTTCAGATAAATCTTCAGAAGTCACATAAGAGTTAACGCAAAGTGCGCTCATGCCTTCGCCGACTAATGAAGGCGTGTTTGGCATTGAGCGTACTGCCTTCAAAGGTCTTTTAAATTGTTGTTCGATAAAATCAAGAGTAATCCCAGCTGCGATTGTAATAATAATGGTTTGATCTTTCACAACCTCTTTAACCTCGTTGATTACTTCTGCATAAAAATCAGGTTGAACAGCTAAAAACAAAAAATCCGCATTTTCTGCAACCTCTTTATTTTGCTGTGTTGTTCTAATTCCATAAGTTTTTTCCACGAATTGAAGAGTTTCCTCTGTTTTTGCACTCGCGATCACTTGCTGTGCAGTTACGACATTGGAATCAATCATCCCGCGAATCATCGCTTGAGCCATTTTTCCAGACCCAATAAAACCAATATTTCTGTCCATATTGAACCTCCTCAACCTTTTATTATAAAGAAGTTACTTTTAAAAAGCGAAACCTTAACAGTCCATACATATTATTTTAAGGTACGGACAAACTAATCCAAAAAAGAGGTGAATACAATGCGTCGTTTTGAAAGACTTCTTGACACCGTGTTTGGGTATACAGGCTGGCATGACCTTACAAATACAATAAATCATGGTGAGCAAGAACTGGGGTCTTTATATGAAGAGGAAAATGATGACGATCCGGTCAGCTAATAAGGGAGGGGCTTTCCGCTGATGGATGCCCCTTGTTTCATGTACGATTATAACAATTACAGCTCATTATATGGTCATTGACCATCCCTGTTGCTTGCATAAATGCGTAGCATATCGTTGAGCCCACAAATTTAAACCCGCGCTTCTTTAAATCTTTGCTTAACCGGTCACTAATTTCTGTAGTCGCCGGTACTTCGTCTAATGTACGAAAATGATTTTTGATTGGTTTTCCATCTACAAAGGACCATATATATGTATGAAAGCTTCCAAATTCCTCTACCACATTAAAAAACACCTTTGCATTTGTAACAACAGCATTTATTTTTAGCCGGTTACGGACGATGCCTTCATTCGTAAGAAGTTCCTCAATTTTCTTTTCATCATATCCGATAATTTTTGCCGGATCGAAGTTGTCAAAGGCCTTGCGGTAATTTTCTCTCTTTTTTAATATGGTGTACCAGCTAAGCCCAGCCTGCGCCCCTTCTAAATTTAAATATTCAAAGAGGAGGCGATCATCGTATACGGGGACACCCCATTCATCATCATGGTAATTGATATATAACGGATCCTCATTCACCCAGCCACATCTATTCAAAACTCTCCCACCTTATTATGAAAATTGAGTCAGCATATGCTGACTCGGTTCTTACATTTCAAGATATTTATCCTTATCAATTCCATTAAAGAAAAAGCTTCTTTGCCCAATCGAAAAAAGCTGCAATTCATGCATGGCACGTGTACAAGCTGTATAAAAAAGCTTTCTTTCATACTCTCCTCCATACACTTTATTAGAGGCGTTATAAATAATAACAGCATCAAACTCGATTCCTTTTGCTAAATATGTTGGCAAAACAAGTATCCCTTTATCAAAATGATAGGTCTCCTGATTCATTAGACGAACAGGTATTTCATTTTTCAACGCACCGAAAGCTTCCTTGCTCTCTGCTTCGGTTTTGCAAATCACTGCAATTGTTTCATGTCCCTTTTCTTGAAGAGCCTTTATTTTTGTTAGAATTTCTTCGTGAAGTACTTCTTTTGTCTCCACTTCTTTGAATAGAGGAAGTGCTCCAGAACGGTTAAAGGCTTGAATTTCATTACCACCAGCCACAATTCCTTTCGAAAACTCAACAATCTCCTTTGTTGAACGATAGCTTTTCTTCAATTGAATGACTTCCGTTTTATCTTCCTCATGAATCTCAGGTGATAATAATGTTGGTGCATTCATGGAATGTGCATAGATTGCTTGATTGTAGTCCCCTAGTATGGTCATACGACAAGTTGGAAATAATTGCTTCAAATATTCAAATTGGAATGGTGAATAATCCTGAGCTTCATCGATGAACAAATGCCGAATACTTGTATTTGATTTTTTTCCTTCGATTAAATCTTGTAAATAAAGAAATGGAGTGGCGTCCTCATATTTCAAGTGATTTTGTTCCAAATTTTTAATTGTAAATAAACAGATTTGACTCCAATTTTCCGTTACCTTTTGGTCTTTCGTATGTGAAAATAATTGTTTATAGCTTCCTTTAATATCCAGATATTCGAGCCTTTTAATAGCAGCTTTTATTGGTTTAAAATGCTTCCTAACAATTTCCTTAACAATTAGTTTTTCCTCACGTTCATAATCATTAAAGGTATCCTCAGAGAACTCCTGCTTTTTCTGTAATTGTTTAAAGATTTCAAGATGGTCTTCCTTATCCATCAGCTCGGCTTCCTGTAGAACCCAATCTTTTTTACGTTCTTTTCGCTCAAATTTGATAACTTCTTTCATCAACCACTCTGTTACTTTCGTAAGTCGATTTGGAATCGAAATAGTCGGATCCAATGAGTAGAAATACTCCCCGATCGATTCCTTCGAAATTATTTTTTTCTTCTTAAATTGAATGTTTTTAAAAGGAAGACCTTGTTTTCCAAGTTCTTTTACATAAGAATTAATGAGTTCCTTGAAACCTAGGTCCGCTTTGTAGTGAATCGCCTGAAGCCTTACATCATAATCAGCTTGATCCATCTCAGTTAATAAATACTCCATTTGTGAAAACGGATCCTCTACCTCAAAAAGACCACCTAATCGATGCTCGACATATTCCTGAAAGGTCGATTGTTGCATATTATCTTCCCCGAGCTCTGGAAGAACGGTAGCAACATAACTATTAAAAAGGGGATTCGGTGAAAATAGCATAATATTATTTGAGCTAAGCTGTTCACGATAACGATATAGTAAATAAGCAACACGCTGTAAGGCAGCAGACGTCTTACCCGAACCAGCTACACCCTGCACAATTAAATAACGACTTTTTTCATTTCGAATGATTTTATTCTGCTCAAGTTGAATAGTTGCAACAATGCTCTTCATTTGTGTGTTGGCATTATTACCAAGTACCTCTTGTAGCATTTCGTCCCCGATCGTAACCCCTGTATCAAACATGTTTTTTAACTTGCCATTTTTTATGATGAATTGGCGTTTTAATGTCATTTCCCCTTCGATCGTTTCATAATGAGTTTCATACTTCGCCTGACCCGGATAGTAATCATAGTACATACTTGAGATTGGTGCTCTCCAATCAAAAATTAAAAAATTGTCCTCGTTTTTATCTAATAACGATGCGATTCCAATGTAAATCTTTTCTTCACTTGTCTCTTCATTTTCAACAAAATCAAAACGACCAAAATATGGTGATTCCTTTAGCCTTTCAAGAATTTTTATCTGTTTATGAATTTGCCGATGATTTCTTTCACGTTCACCTAATAATTCGGACTGCTGTTTGATACTTTGAAATGTTTCAATGACATCATCAGGTTCATCGAGATTGACAGTGACATCTTCCCAAAACGTTTTTCGAAGGTCGACAAGTTCACTTTTTGCGTTTCCCACCTTCGATTCGATGGCTGCTTTCTTACTTTCGATGACCTTCAACACATCTTCAAGTCTGTCTTGTTCCAGAACCCAGTCTGCATTTTGCTTCTCCATGAACACCACTCCTCGTTTACGTGAACTTCTGTCTTTAAGCTTTAAATGATATTTGTTGACATGCGTAATATATTGTTATATAATTATAATAGGGTATATTGAACGCATTTATTTACAAAGTCTAAAAAAAAGACAGAACAATGACATCATACCATGTTGTTCTGTCTTTTTCAATGTATTTTAGTTATTTTTCACCATAAAAATCTAAAGTTCTTTTAATTCCTTCTTCATAAGGTGTTGCTGGCAAAAGACCGATTTCATGCTCATATTTTGATCCATCTAACACCACTGGATCCTCCGTTAAATATAGCATTTCTACAACCTCTCTCATTTGCTTATCAAAAATGCCTAAGAATCGAATCATACCCTTTGTTACTGTTGAAACAGGTTTTTGATAATTTAAATGACTGCTTGCTATATTTATGATTTTTTCACCTGAAATTACTCCAGCTGCTGGAATATTCCAGCTTTGTCCGTACGCCTTATTATTCAAAGCAAGTTCGACAATCGCCTTCGCCCCATCTGGTGTATAAATATATTCCCTGGCATTATGTTGATTCCCTACAAACATAGCCTTTTTGTTTTGAACCATCTTATCAAATGTATAGGTCAGCATCGCATTATCTGCATTTGGTCCATAAAAATCAGGAAAATGTGCAATTAGAACTGGGATATTTGCTTGAAAAGCTATATTCCCAAGCTCTACACGAATTTTCCCCTTTTTCGTGTGAGGATTCTTTGAATACTCTTCATTTACTTTACTTCCATTTCCCCGACCATAAGCATAAATATTATCCACAAATGCAAGCTTACAGTTGGCCGATTCAGCTGCTTGCACTATATTTCTCATTAATGTTGGCTGATTTTCATACCATTCACTATATGGGATATTGACTGAATGAAAAATTACATCAACACCTCTTGCTGCATTTAGTAGATCTGTCTTGTTAAAGACATCCCCTGCTACGATTTGCACCAATTCTCTGTTGGTAAAAAGTTTTCCTAATTTCTCCTTCGTTCTTGCAAAAGCAATTACCTCAATGCCTCTTTCCACTAACTCTTCAACAATTGCATAACCCATTCCACCTGAAGCACCTAATACTAAAGCTTTTTTCATTAAAATCCCCTCCTTTTTATTTTTATTAACCAATGGTCAATATTAAGTAAAAAAATAATTTCAACACTATGGGAAAGTTTTTAAACTTCCCCGTATATTAGTGGCTTTAGGATATAATTAACATGCGATTGAGCCAAATTTTTTACATCGTCATAGGTTTGGTTGCTTCTGCAGTAATGTGTTACAAAACCATGGATTGATAAGAAAATTGACCAGATATCCTGAATACTTGCTTTTTGATTAGTTAGATTAGAAATTGTATTAGCAAACATACCATAGCTTTCAAGTGGTTCCTGTTGAATACAGCTTTTTACTTCATCATCATTGATTAAAAACATTAACTCATATTGGCTTTTATGTGTAAGCCCAAATTCAATATAGCCTAATAAAATCATCTTCACTTTCTCTTCTGGCTGCAGATCCTGAGCGATAATTTGATTTAAAACACCGTTAAGCATTTCAAAATCCTGAACAACCATTGCATAAAATAAATCTGCTTTATTTTTAAAATGATAATAGATTGCACCATGGCTATAGTTTAATTCCTTTGCAATCTGCCGCATGGATACATGCTGATAGCCTTTTTGAACAAATAGTTCATGGGCAACATCCATTATTTTTTCACGTGACAATTCTTCTTGAACCTGTTTTCTTGGTGACATCTGTTATTACCCCTTTATTAACCACTGTTCAATAATTAATATATTCCAGATTAAACCAGATGTCAATCAATTCCATGCACACTTATGAAAAATATTTATACAATATAAAAGCGGACCCCTGCACGAGTCCGCCTTCATTAATTTACTATTCAGCTTTACTTAATACTTGTTGATCTTGCTGCTCTTCAGCGTCATTTGCTGCTTTTTTCGATTTCATATATCCAATTGCGACAACTGCAGCGACTACGAGTATCTCAAAGCCATACTTCACAAAGCCATTACTAAATACTGAGTTTAGGAACGGTTCTCCAACAATCATCTTTGATGCAGTCCAAGCTAAAATTGCGGCACCAATCGTAATAATGATTGGGAAACGATCAATTAATTTAATAAATAATGTACTCCCCCAAACCATAATTGGAACTGAAATAATTAGACCTAGTACAACTAATAAGAAGTTACCTTGTGCAGCACCGGCAACGGCTAATACATTATCAAGACCCATTAATGCGTCTGCAATGATAATTGTCCGAATGGCTGCCCAGAAGCTGCCAACTGCTTTAATTTCATGACCTTTGTCATCTGTTAACAAATTATAAGCAATCCATATAAGGAGGATTCCACCTACTAATCGCAATCCTGGAACTGCAAGTAACCAAACTACAGCTAAAGTAGCTATAATTCTTATGGCAATTGCTCCTACTGTTCCCCAGATAATTGCTTTCTTTTGTTGTTCCTTTGGTAAATTTCTTGCTGCCAAACCAATAACTATGGCGTTATCCCCTGCCAAAACTAAATCAATCCCAATAATAATTAAGAGTGCTGTAAAAAACTCTACACTTAAAATTTCCATCAAGGATCTCCCTTCTAATCTTTTATTCTATAAATTTAGGAAAAACAAAAATGAATTTCACTAGAATAAACTACTTTATTGTTGTCAAATGCTTATCATCTAAACGTTTTTCGATCTTTTCAAGCTCTACTTTGTCTTGTAAAAGCTCTTCTTTATTCTTTTTAATTAAGTCTTCAAATGACGTTGATCCTATCTTTCTCTTTAGCATACCTCTGCTCACCTCTCGATCTTTGCAAAAAAACAAAAATGACCTTTACCTTGGTGGTAAAGGTCATAAATAAAGACCTTTACCGTAAGCTCGGTAAAGGTCTTGCTAACAACGTTTAAGTTGCCAACAAAGCCGAGAGTGGTTACACTCTGAAATGACGACTTTGCTGTAAAAGCTACTCCCCTTTAGGAGAAAATATTTGAAATATTTATTATTAAAATTAATTTTACATGGGGTTTATTCTATTGTCAACACTTTTTTAGATAATATTTTTCCCGTAAAATATTTCATCCATTTCTGTAATTAACTTTTCAGCAATTATTAATTCCTCTTCTGGTTTAAGTTTTTCTTTTGTACTACCGAAAAATAAATAATGCTCAAGGTCAAATTCCTTTAGCTTACATTTTGTGTGGAAAATGTTCTCCTGATATACATTCACATCAATCATTTGATACATTTCCTGAATCTCATCAGGTATGTAATTTTGGATAGAATTAATTTCATGATCAATAAACAGTTTATGTCCCGTTACATCTCTCGTGAATCCACGCACACGATAATCAATGGTCATCACATCAGTCTCGAATGACTGAATCATATAATTTAATGCTTTTAAAGGAGATATTTCCCCACAGGTTGACACATCAATATCTGCCCGAAATGTGCTAATTCCTTCATCCGGATGGGATTCTGGATATGTATGAACGGTAATATGGCTTTTATCCATTTGGGCCACTACAGATCCTGGGATAGGTCCCGGGGACTCTTCAAAATCTTCAGCATGTGGCTCTTCTACAGGTCCTTCTGATACTAAGATCGTAACACTAGCACCCTGTGGTACATAGTCCTGTTTTGCGACATTCAATATATTTGCACCGATGATATCCGCCACATTACTTAAAATTTCGGTTAATCGATCCGCGTTGTACACATCATCAATATATTCGATATATGCATCCCGCTCCTCCTGAGACCTTGTATAACAGATATCGTACATATTAAAGCTTAATGATTTTGTTAGGTTATTGAAACCATGCAATTCCGTTATCTGTTTTGGAGTCATCTCCATGTGTTTCACGTAATATCCCCCTTTTTTATATTTTTCCATATTTTTATGTTGGTTGAATCGCGGGATTCTATTCATTTTATATGGATTTTAATTTTGAGCAAAAAAATATCCGGCACAAAGGCCGGACACTGAAAATGATTTTATGATCATTTAAAAGGGGGGTATGAAAAAGCTTATCTTTTCCATGTCTTTATATTACCCATTAAATATGAACAAACTATGAATAAAGAATTAAGTTTCTATTAATAATGATTTTTTGTCGATTGTTTTTCATAACACATATAATCATTTGATAAGATTCTATTAAAATCACAATACTCACATCATTTAAGTAACTTATACACATTAATGAGTATCTATGCTATGGTAAACTTCCTTTGTAAACGTTTACAATTATTGCGAAATAGGAGGTCTAATGTTGAATAGGTTAAAACGATTTAATGTAGTGTTAATGTGTTTTCTGTTATTGTTGCCGAATATGGGTTTAACTGTATTTGCAGTTGAAGATGAATCCACCGAGATGATTCAAATCCCTCAATCCTCTAAATGGCAAGGTGCCGTCGGTGGTGATGTTGGTGGTAATGACAAAATTACTGCTGAAAACTTTTTAATCAGGGAAAATGAAGATGGCTCTGTCAATATCAGTGTCAAAAATAATCGTGGGAAAATTGCAAATGATACGGAAGGTATTGCTTATTATTACCAACAAGTTGACCCTACTGATAACTATGAATTGACAGCAAAAGTAAAAATAGAATCTATTGATGCAAATAATCAAGTGGGATTTGGAATAATGTTGAGGAGCAATCTTCTAACTTCAACCGATAAAAATACTGGGGATTATCTTGCAGTTGGTGGAATCCGACAAGATATCCGAGGATTTTTTAAAGATGTGTCGGGATCATTAACATATCCAGATGAATTAGATTTTACCACTAACAAACCACTAGCTGGTGAGGAATACACACTTAAACTTAGAAAGGAAGGCAATATATATCAATTAACAGTCGGTGATGAAACCAAAATTTTTACTGACTTTACCAGTGACATCAATTTTGTTGGACTCTTTGCCTCAAGGAATGTAAGTGTTACCTATACCGACATTCATTTAAATAAGCTCAAAAAGGCACAAAGTTTAGAAATTAATAGCGAAAATATGAAAACTGAATATCTAACAGATGAAGAATTAAACCTAGATGGGTTAGTCGTTAGATCGATATACGATAATGGTGAAGAATCTACCTTACAAGAAAATGAATATATTGTTACCGGATTTGATAGTAGCACAGTTGGATCAAATACAATAATAATCAGTTATGGTGGAGTTACTTCAACTATTAATCTACAAATTAAAGCTCTAACACTGCATGAATTATCAATAAAATACTTCCCTGCAAAAACGGTTTATTACCCTGGTGATAAATTTGAATCAGCTGGATTAGAAGCTTTCGGTTCATATAATAATGGCGAAACCTACAAACTTACTGGGGACCAATTTGATTTTAAGATTGATGAAGTTACTATTGATGATTCATTCGAATTTAATGCACCAGGTACTAAGATTATCACAATCGTTCCGAAAAATTTTCCAGAAGTTACAGCAAACTTTAATGTAACTGTGCAAGAGACTGAACTTGTAGGTCTCGAGGTAAAGAAACAACCGGTAAAAACACAATATTTTATCGGGGATAAACTAGATCTTAAAGGAATGGTCGTATATTCCATCTATAAAGATGGATCACAAGTTAGATTAATGGATAACGAATACACTGTTTCCGGCTTTGAGTCCACGTTACCCGGAAACAAAATTGTTGTGATCCTACATAAAGATGCAAGTGAAAAAATCACTTTCAACGTAAAAGAAAAAGAAGCTAGTGAATTAAAAATAACCCAGTTTCCACAAACAACATTTTCAATCGGCGAAAAGTTTGCATCTGATGGATTAGTAGTTTCAAAGATTTATGATAATGGTGACCAAGAAGCATTATTTACAGATGATTATGTTATTGACTCTAGTACGTTCAATAGTGATAAAGCAGGCACATATTCCATAACTATATCTCCTAAAGTAGACGGACTTGACCCGATTACTTATAAGGTCACCGTTAGGGAAAAAACAGAATATAAATATGACTTTATTCGCTTTGGACAATCCTCATCGGAGGAAAGAAACACGATTGAGTACTTAGAAAATGGTGACGTTCGTCTAGCCGCGATAGATGGTGCCGGGAAAATTACCGGTGACCATGACGGTATCTCTTTCTACTATACTGAAATTGATGCTAATGAAGATAACTTTGAACTTACAGCTGATATTAAGGTAGTTGAATATGCTAAAAATCCTCATGATGGTCAAGAATCATTCGGAATTATGGCAAGAGACGCTATTTTTGAAAGTGGTGATCAAAAAGGAATCTTTTCTAGTAATATAGCAGCAATTGGAGGATACTCAGGTGGTACACGAGAAGATAACGGAACACAACTTTTTGTAAGAACAGGTGTTACATCTACCGATGGTACGGGAAGCCAAGGTATTCAAAAAGAAATGTTAAAGAAGGAAAAACCTACTGCCTCTAATACTAACAACTACCGTCTCACACTTAAGAAAACAAATAGTGGCTTTACTGGAATACTAAATGACGGTGAAAATGTAATGGAGAAGAATATTTATGCACCAGATATTCTAAACGTTCAAAATGGCAAGGCCTATGTAGGTTTCTATACTGCTCGTGTTGCTACAATTGAAATTAGCAATATCGACTTCAAAGTAACAGCTGCAGCAACGGATGCTCCTAAAGGTGAAGCACCTGTTAAAGAGGTCACACCACAATTTGACATTTTATCATTGGACAAGACTTCTGATACCAATTATCGACTCATTATTCAATCCAATGTAAATGGTTCGGTAACGATTAAAGAAGGCAATGAAGTAATTGGTTACGATGTACCAATGAAGGCTGAACAGAAACTTGAGATCCCAACAACGATTGCCAAAAATGCAAATACAAACTTTAGCTTTGTATTTATACCGGAAGAAACTCAAAATTTAACTAACTATGATAGAATCATTCAAAACTTCACAGTGGAAATGAAGACATTTGCTGAAAATGGTAATATCTATGTTTCTCCTAACGGTTCAAGTACTGGGGACGGCTCAAACGATAATCCTCTAGACTTAGACACAGCCATTGAGTTTGTACAACCAGGTCAGCACATCTATGTAATGGAAGGTCATTATGTAAGAAATGGAATACTTGAAATTAAGAAATACAATAATGGAACTAAAGATGGTATGAAATATTTATGGGCGGATCCTGCCGCTATATCAAGACCTGTTATCGATTTTGATAAAAAAACAGAAGGAGTTGTTCATAGCGGTAACTACTGGCATATAAAAGGCTTAGACTTTACACAATCTGCCGGTAATACGAAAGGTTATACAGTTGGTGGACACTATAATATTATCGAAAATATTAAAACATATGCGAACGGTGACACCGGCTTACAAATTAGTCGAACAGATGATTCTAATAGTATAGCTGAGTGGCCATCTTATAACCTAATCTTAAATAGTGAGTCATTCGATAACCGTGATCCATCCGATAACAACGCGGACGGTTTCGCTGCTAAACTCACTGTTGGCGAAGGAAACATCTTTAGAGGTACAATCGCACATAATAATATTGATGATGGTTGGGACCTCTATACAAAGGTCGGTACTGGCGTAATTGGAGCCGTCACTATTGAGGATAGTATTGCTTATAACAACGGTTTTCTAACAGATGGAACAGTTGGTGCAGGTGATAAAAATGGATTCAAGCTTGGTGGGGAAGGTGTCCATGTCCCTCACATTATCAAAAATAGTGTTGCTTACGGTAATGGAGCGGCAGGTTTTACTAGTAATAGTAATCCAGGTGTGATTGCAGAAAACAACTATGCATTTAATAACACCGGCGGAAATATGGCATTCACAACATACGGACACATTATACCTGATTTTACAATTGATGGGTTTATTTCATTTTTTACTGATGGGACAAAGAAAAAAGACAATTATCAGCATCCAGATTCGGATAAGAATTTTATGTTTAATGGAACTCAATCCGTAAATATGTCTGGTGTTATTCTTCCGGATGAAGTAATTCAAACCTTATCTACTATTCAAAACTTTGAACGGAACAAAGATGGATTAATTAATTGGAATGGTATTTGGAACACGTTTAGCGAATTTATCGCACATTACGAGGAACAAATTGAAGTTTGTGAAAAACCTGGAAAAGGACCTAAGCCCGGTATGAGTCCAAAAACAGGAGAAGGGCAAAAACCTGGAAATAACCCGACACCAGGATATTGTAAAAAACAAGGAATTAGGTAAAACATTACTTTATACTTCCCATAGAATGAACAATTTTACGAAGTTTTCCTATTCCACAGGAAAAGAGAGGGGAGCCCCTCTCTTTTTTTATGCGTACATCATATTTTCTTCATCCTTTTTAAAGAAGCTCTTCATCGCATGGAAAACATCTGCTTTTTGTTTTAAAATATAGTACTTAAATCGCTCATCCTCAATATTCTTATAGGCAGACATGAGGGTGCTATGGCGGTTGTATTGATTGACTTCCCCGTACCCAAAAATATTTGAAACCTTCATTAACTCAGTTACTAATTTCACACATCTTGCATTATCTGATGTTAAATTATCACCATCCGAGAAATGGAATGGGTAAATATTATAGCGTGCAGCTGGGTATTTATCATTGATAATTTCTAGTGCTTTGCGATAGACAGATGAACAAATTGTACCTCCACTTTCTCCTTTCGAGAAGAAGTCTTCTTCAGATACAACCTTTGCTTCTGTATGGTGAGCAATAAATTCAATTTCGACGGTTTCATATTTTGTGCGAAGAAATCGGGTCATCCAGAAGAAGAAGCTTCTTGCCATATACTTCTCCCATATCCCCATCGATCCACTCGTATCCATCATCGCAAGGACAACGGCCTTTGAATCTGGTTTTACAATCTCATTCCACGTTTTAAATTTCAAATCCTCCCGATAGATCGGATGGAAACTCGGCTTTCCTGCCATTGCATTTCGTTTGTATGCTGACATCATCGTCCGTTTCTTATCGATATTCCCCATTAGTCCAGTACGACGGATATCATTAAATTCAATATTTTCAACAATGTTTTGATCCTGCTCTTTCCGTTTCAGATTTGGTAGCTCTAGTTCCTTAAAGAGTGCTTCCTCAAGCTCCATCATTGAAACTTCAGCCTCATAATAATCTTCACCGGCTTGATCCCCTGCACCTTGCCCTTTGCCAGGACCTGCTTTCCCCCCGCTTTGTCCTGAGCCATCTCTTGCAATAACGTCCCCAACCTGGCTATCTCCATCCCCTTGGCCAACATGTTTATTTTTGTCATAGTTATACCGAATTTTATATTCATCTAAGGAACGAATTGGAATCTTAACGACATCTTTCCCGTTTGACATAATGATACTTTCTTCCGTTATCAAATCAGGCAAATTATTCTTTATTGCATCCTGAACCTTTTCCTGGTGTCTTGTTTGATCATCATGGCCTTTGCGATGGAGGGACCAATCTTCTTGGGAAATGACAAAATTCTTTGAATTACTTTTCGACATAATCTTTCCCCTCCTAATTATTATTTTTTTGGCGAACCATTCACATTTTTACCCTGACCTTCATACATTATCTTGACGGTTTCTGAAAGAATTTCGTTAAACGAAAAAAACTGTAGTTTGGAAATAAAAAGAGACCAACTTCCCCCTACTAAGAATCAAAAATGAAGCAATAATAGATTACTCTATACTATGCAAGATTATCGTTTTATTGACAAAAAAATTCGTAAATTAGGCAGTAAACCTTAAAAATAGACAAGTTCCACTTGGGTTTCGGCGAAGATTGGTGTTCACCTTTAATAAGATCCCATTTGAAAAATAAGGGATTAGACCAATCATCTGGTCTAATCCCTTTAATTTTTAAGAAATCTGGCACAAATACGCTAAGGCGCATATGTTTATTATCATCTATTCAACAAGCTTCCTACATAACGAAGCAGTTCATTAGCTGATGTTGAATTATAACCGTGTTCATCAATCAATCTCGCGACAACCTCGTTGACCTTCTTCAGCTGCTGTTCATCCGGTGTTTTTGTGGAAGTTGTGATTTTCACGACGTCTTTAAGGTCAGCAAATAATTTCTTCTGAATCGCTTCACGCAGACGCTCGTGTGAATTGTAATCAAATCTTCTTCCTTTTCGTGCATATGCCGAGATTCGAATCAGGATTTCCTCTCTAAATGCCTTCTTCGCATTTTCGGAGATGCCAATTTGCTCCTCAATCGAACGCATTAGCTTTTCATCTGGATTCATCTCTTCACCGGTTAATGGATCTCGAAGTTTATTTTTATTACAGTATGCTTCAACATTATCCAGATAGTTATCCATTAATGTCTTCGCAGACTCTTCGTATGAATAAACAAATGCTTTTTGAACTTCTTTTTTCGCAATATCATCATACTCACGTCTAGCAATCGAGATGAAATTCAAATAGCGCTCACGGTCCTCATTCGAAATGGATGGATGATGCTCCAAGCCATCCTTTAAGGAACGTAATACGTCCAAAGCATTAATCGATGGATTTTCCTTTCGAATGATGGTTGAGGAAATCCGATTGATTACATAACGTGGGTCAATTCCACTCATACCCTCATCCTGATATTCCCTTCGAAGCTCCTCCACATCAACTGCGTTAAAGCCTTCCACACTTTCCCCATCATACAATCTCATCTTTTTAATAATATCGACATCGCCTTTTTTAGGCGCTTTTAATCTAGTTAAAATTGTAAACATTGCCGCTACTCTAAAGGTGTGTGGTGCAATATGAACATCTCGCACATCACTTTCTTTTATCATCTTTGCATAAATACGTTCTTCCTCGGAAACTCGAAGATTATATGGAACAGGCATAACGATGATACGTGAATGTAACGCTTCATTTTTCTTATTGGAAATAAAGGAACGATACTCTGTTTCGTTTGTGTGAGCGACGATAAGTTCATCTGCACTTATTAAAGCAAATCTTCCTGCTTTAAAATTCCCCTCTTGAGTTAAGGATAGCAAGTGCCAGAGGAATTTTTCATCACACTTTAACATCTCCTGGAATTCCATCATTCCACGGTTTGCCTTGTTTAATTCTCCATCGAAACGATAGGCACGTGGGTCTGATTCTGAGCCAAATTCAGCAATCGTTGAAAAATCAATACTTCCTGTTAAATCAGCAATGTCCTGTGATTTTGGATCAGATGGGCTGAATGTTCCAATTCCAACACGCTTATCCTCAGAGAAGAATACTCTCTCAACCCTTACATCCTCAATTCTGCCACCATATTCTTCCTGTAATCTCATCATATTCAGCGGTGACAAATTCCCTTCAATCCGAACCCCATACTCATCAAAAAAGTCTTCTCTTAAATGATGCGGAATAAGATGCAGTGGATCTTCATGCATCGGACAGCCTTTAATAGCAAAAACTGCGCCACGTTCCGTATGTGAGTACGTTTCTAATCCCCTTTTTAACATGGAAACGAGTGTTGATTTCCCACCACTAACAGGACCCATTAATAATAAAATTCTTTTTCGGACATCAAGTCGCTTAGCTGCTGGATGAAAATATTCTTCTACTAAGCGCTCAAGTGCTTCCTCGAGGCCAAATAATTGGTGATCGAAGAATTTATACGTTCGCTTGCCATCCTCTTCTTCAACACCTGCGTCCTTGATCATATTATATACTCTTGAATGAGCAGACTGAGCAACCCACGGTTTTTCCTTAAGGATTTCCAAATATTCAGCGAAGGTTCCTTCCCACTTCAAACGTTGTTCCTCTTCTCGAAACTGTTCTATCTTTTTTAAGATATCCATTAATTGAGGGCCTCCTCCATCTTTGATGTCTCTTGCACGGTTTATATAAATGTATGCGAGGATGTCCTTTAACATGCTTTAATCTTACAAAATTCAACATGTCCGAAGCTGAATTCTAAGATTAATTCCCTTAGTTTTCACGAGTGGGCAACTTATAAAATATTTTCGAAGCAATAAGGGTATATAAATGTTAAAGGAGTTCATTTTAGTATATGTGCCTAATTTCGATCGGTGAGAAAATGTTTACAATTTGTCCATAGATGGCATTCACACAAAATTGAAATTGGGTTATAATACACGTAGATGTATTTTTTAGGAAGCATATTTGAGGGTTCCATTTGTTGAGCTTCATACATAAGGAGGAAAAGCACATGAAATTAATCCTAATTTTAGGTGTTACTATTACATTTTTAACAGCTATCTTTACTTCTGGCTACGAAGACAAGCCAAGCGTAAACAAAAAGTAAAAACTAAAAGCGCAAGTGCCTTATAGTCGAACGTCTACTAACTACTGCCACTTCCTGTGGCAAACGTAGACGTCAGCACTTCTGAGTGCAAGTCCGACAAGCATAAGAAAAGCCGGCGAGAAGGATGCTCTTTATCCTTCTTGAAGGATTTGCTTATGACATCGCGATCGCGAGGCTAGGCTACTTGCGCTAGACAACAAAAAAATGACCTTTACCCAAACTGGTAGAGGTCATTTTTAATTTAATTTAGTCCTGGGTAATTTTGTTGTCTTAACGCTTCATATATGAGAATTGCCGCAGTATTTGATAAGTTTAGGGAGCGAACTTTTTCAGTCATTGGAAGACGTAAGGCCCGGTCCATGTTGTTTTCGATAAGATCTTTAGGTAAGCCTGTCGTTTCTCTTCCAAAAATAAAGAAATAGTCTTTTTTTAAGTCACTATAGTCAAAGGATGAATGTGTTTTTTTCCCGAACTTCGTGACTAAATAAAACTCTCCATCCCTATATGTTGAAAAAAGCTCTTCTAAAGAATCGTAATAATGGATCTTTACAAACTCCCAATAATCTAACCCAGCTCGCTTAAGCATTTTGTCCTCTGTTGAAAATCCAAGTGGCCGAATTAAATGTAAGGTTGTATCTGTTGCTGCACATGTCCGTGCGATATTCCCTGTATTTGCAGGGATTTCAGGGTGGTATAATACGACGTGTAATCCCACTTTCTTTCACCTCAATCGTTATTATACCAAATCGAGAAGTTTAGTTATTAATGATATGAAAAAACTTATACTTGATGTTCGGTGTATAAGCGGTTGAGTCATAGTAAGACCAATACCTCATCCGGCTGTTTTGTGTCTGGGCATTAACGAGTGGATAGCCTTCAATATCCTTTGCCACTACAATCGTGTTGTGATTAAAGCGCCCGTCTCCCTCAAAATCATAGCAAATGAGGTCTCCCAATATGAGTTCCTTTGGGGATGATACTTCTTTAGCTTGAAGACCTCTTTGTGATCCAGTTAAATACCACCTTAATGAATTAGCTACAGTCCAGCTGTAGCTCCAGTTATTATATTGATTCCACCAGCCTTTACTCCGATTCGGTTGCCCATACATCGGTGCGCCACCTGCATGAAGGCATTGCGAAATAAAGTTCGTACAATTGTCAGTGAACTTTTTATATTTTGGATTGTAGTCATTCCACCAACGCTCTGCGTATTGGACCGCGGCAAGACGGTTATATTTGAACTCCCTGATATCTTCTTCCGCCACTTCCCGATCCAAGGTTTCATTATGGGTATCTATTACCTTTTGGACTTCTTTATCGCTTATTAATTTATTTAATGTAAAAATGGCCTCTCTTTCTTCACAATGCTCTTCAATATACAAATTTTTATTTTGACGAATTAAGTATTGATAATGAACAAGGTAGTTAAGATGAATTTTTCCATCCACTTCATTTTTGCCGATGATTTGTCCATTTGTATTGCATTTGATGATTTCTGCTGAACGTTTGGTCATCAGTTCTTTTTTTCGCTGAATGTACTCAAGGTCTTTATCTGGCAATTTTACCGTAGAGGCACCTCGTTTATTTCCAACCAGTAATTGGGCTTTTGCCTCAATCACCTTAGCTAAAGTCGACTTCATTGTCCACCGCCACCTTTAAGCTGTGATATTACACCATATGAAAGAAAATGGATTTTAAGTAGAAAAAATTTTTCAACACAGGATTGCGGCTTTGCGGGGTGGATTGCGCTTTATTTTTGAGAATTGCGTTATAGCAAGAACGAATTGCGTTTTAGCTAAAAAACGCCTGATATAAAAAAAGGATGCAGCGTCGCATCCTTTTTAGTTACCTAACAAGTTCAATCCTTTTTCAATCTCTTCAAGGACTTGCTCGTCATTTTCTTTTAAACTTGCTTCTTTCAAAATCTCAACTGCACTTTCGTCGCCAATTTTTCCAAGAGCCCATGCAGCAGTTCCCCGTAGAACCGGTCTTGGGTCATCTTTTAATACCTGCTTCAATTCAGGAATCGCACTACTGTCTTTAAAATGGGCCAGTGCGATAATCGCATTTCGTTGTATGGGTTTCTTCCCTCTCCAAGAACCAGATAACGGACCAAATGTTTCTTTAAATTCACGATTGCTAATCGATAAAATTGGTTTTAACAAGGGTTTCACAACCTCTGGATTTGGTTCCATTTCTTCATGAAAATGAAAGTCGATACCCCTATTTTTTGGACAAGCTGTCTGACAGGAATCACAGCCATAGATTCGGTTTCCAATTTTCGTCCGGAATTCGTCTGGTAAAAAATCCTTTGTTTGCGTTAAAAAGCTGACACATCTCTGTGCATTAATTTGTCCACCCTGTACTAATGCACCCGTTGGACAAGCATCAAGACACGCTCGGCATGAACCACATTGATCCTCAATCGGTGTATCAGGTGCAAATGGTATATTTGTAATCATTTCTCCTAAATACACATAGGAACCGAACTCAGGGGTTATAATCGCACAGTTTTTTCCGCTCCAGCCAATTCCCGCTCTTTCCGCTACGGCACGGTCTGATAATTCACCTGTATCAACCATTGATTGAAGCTTAGCATTAGGCATTTTTTCCAAAATAAACTGCTCAAGCTTCTGTAGCCTGTCCCGCAAAATATGGTGGTAATCCTCTCCCCAAGAGGCTCGTGCAAACATTCCGCGGCGTTCATTTCGTGTACTTCTTGGTGCATCCTTAAGCTTTGCGGGATAGGCCAAAGCAATCGCAATAATTGATTTTGCTCCAGGAAGTAGCAATTCAGGATTTGTTCTTTTTTCAATATCCTTTGGTTCAAATCCTGACTGGTAACCTAATTCCTGTTGCCGTAGGAGCCGAGATTTTAACTCTTCAAACGGAGATGCACTCGCAAAACCAATTTTGTCAATTCCAATTGTTCGACTATAGTCGATTATCTCTTGTTGAAACAGTAAAATATCCAAGGTCTATCAAATCTCCTTCCTTTAAATTTAAAAGCCGTTCTAATATAGAATCACTAGGAATTATGGTACACTATTTACAGTAATTTTTGGAGGGATAATTGATGGAAATTCAAATTTCGCCACAATTAAAGGAACTTGTCCCCGATTTCAAGGTGGGAATTATCCAATACGATCATATCGAAGTTGGGGATTCTCCACAAATGATTCGTGGTCGATTACAAACCTTTCAGGAGTCACTCTTTTTTGATTTAGAGGACAAACCTGTAACGGATGTTAAAGGGATAGCTGAGTGGAGAGACATTTTTAAAAAGGTTGGGACTGACCCAAATCGCTATCGTCCATCCGTGGAAGCCATCTATCGCCGGGTTCAAAAGCAAAACTTTTTGAATTCGATTCATTCTGCTGCTGACCTTAATAATTTCTTTTCGATTCAATATGAGATTCCAATTGGGATTTATGATGCCGATATAATCAACGGAGACATTGAGATTCGGGTTGGTCAACCGGAAGATGAGTACGTAGGGATCAATGGGAGACTCATTTCGATGAAGGATAAAATTTTATCCGGTGATGATACAGGCGCATTTGGAAGCCCATACGTGGATTCCCAGAGAACTGCCGTAACCATTGAAACTAAAAATGCGATTCAGATTGTGTTTCTAAAGCCTTCCCTACAAATGGAGAGCTGTGAGAAATTGATTACGTCATTAGGTGCAATGTTTACACAGGTTCACGGCGGATCAGCACATTCTTTTATAGTTAAGTAAAAGCTATATAAAAAGGAAAAAACGCAACACTTCGTTTATCTAAGAAACGAAACACTGCGTTATATATGTATGGAGCGGGTGATGAGAATCGAACTCACGACATCAGCTTGGAAGGCTGAGGTTTTACCATTAAACTACACCCGCA
>NZ_JBALOX010000059.1:0-2629 GCF_036965165.1 Bacillus sp. JJ1521
AAGACCATAATAGACTAAGGGATCATCCTTTTTTAATAATTATTGATTAGTTCTTTATAATGAAAAATGGAATGCTAAAATTTCTTCATCATATATATTAAATATTTAATAATATTCTATTGTTCAAATAGTCAAATCATGCTATAGTTCGAATATGTACTTTATTGAGAACAACGAATAAGTACATATACAAATGTGAGGGGATTTAAAGTATCTATGAGAAAAAAGCATATCGGAGATCAAATTAAGACATTGAGGTTACAACACGGTAAGACCTTGAAAGAATTAGGAGAGGAAATTGATTTCAATTACAGTAATTTATCTAAAATTGAAAGAGGCATACGCAAGCCAACAGTCGAGTTCCTGGAAAGGCTCACACACTATTATAAGGTTGATATATCCTATTTTTTTGATGAAAACAATAAGGATGAGAATAATAGGGTTGGTATGGATCTGGATTGGTTTATGTTATCGCAAGAAATGAAAAGTAAAAATGTAACCTTTGAAGAATTAAAAGCAATGGCAGATACAATTGCAAAAATTAAAAACTACAATACACTAAAGTAAAAAATAGTGCGAATTCACCAAAAAAACGGTTGACACGTTCTTTATAAAGAACTATTATGGGTATATAGTAACGGTTTTCCAAATTGAACAATTATGACAATAAAGAATATTTTTTTGTGTAATATGTTCTTTATGAAGAACTTCTACCCATGCAAATAAACAAAGCAGGTGATGAAGTGAAACCAAATTTACAAGTGCCAAATCATTATGTAATGGAACCAGCGACAGAAAAAGAAATAGATCTAAGAAACATTTTTTTAATTTTAATGAGACGTTGGTGGGTTATTGTAATATTTACTATTTTAACGACAGTAGCGGGGTATTATTTTGCAGAAAGAAATAGTACACCTGTTTACCAATATACAGCCAGGCTAATGGTAAATGGTGGTCAGGATCAAATCCAAACATTATTAGTTGTTCTCAGGGATCCACCAATTATGGAAGAGGTAATTAAAGAACTTGGCTTAAATCAATCACCGGATAATTTGGCAAACCAGATATCAGCTAGTGTTGTTGGTAGTTCTCAAAGGGTAAACATTAACGTAATTGATGTAGATCCAGAAAGAGCTGTTGCAATTGCAAACACAACAGCCGCAGTATTCCAAAAAAAAGGACCAACTGAAACAAATTATGATGTTCAAATTAGTATATTGCAGCAATCTACTGTGCTACCAATACAAATAAGCGGTGACACGTCAAAATTAAAAATAGCAGCAATTATTGGAGGGATTATTGGTGGGGTAGGTATCGTATTATTACTAAACTCATTGGATAACTCACTATTGACCGTTCAGGATGTAAATAAAGCTTTGGGTGTCCCAGTTTTAGGAAGTGTATCTAAAATTAACAAAAAGAACACACAGAGGAAAAAATTGAAAAAGCAAATGGTCAGTATAAGGGGTGAAACCATTGATTCTTAATCCATTTAAACAAAATGAGATCGTTAAGCAAAGTGGGATAACAACTCATTCATTTCCAGAGTCCATTATATCCGAGCAATTTCGGGCCATTCGAACGAATCTGCAATTTATAAATGGTGTCAATAAAAATCAAACGATTTTAGTTACATCTCCAGGTCATTCAGAAGGAAAATCAACAATCGTTGCAAATTTAGCCATCTCACTCGCACAAAATAAGGAAAACGTTTTACTGATTGATACAAATTTAAAAAAACCAGCTCTCCACACCATCTTTAACGTGGAGAACATGACAGGTTTAACAGATGTTTTAAGAGGTAAATTAAGTTTAGAAGAAACAGTGGTGCAAACTGCAGTCGGAAGATTGGATGTATTAACAAGCGGTTCTCTTCCGACTATTTCTTCAGATCTAATTGGTTCAATGGCAATGTTTGATTTATTGCAAAAGGCTTCAAAAAATTACAATATCGTATTAATTGATTCACCACCATTTTTAGAACTTTCTGATACTCAAATACTCGCAAGCGTATGCGACGGTGTGATTTTAGTGATTAAAAGCGGTAAAACAGATACGAAAAAAGCAATTGAAACAAAACGACAATTAGATTTAGCAAAGGCCAAGATTATAGGCGTTGTAATAAATGAAAAACAATATTAAGGTCTTTTTTTATGACAGGAATGTTCTTTATTAAGAATTTTTTATTCTTTTAATCGAAAATTTGGTGATGTCTCCTTACCACTATCAATGGGGGCACTCGGTCATGCTGTGGGTTAACAGCCTTAGACGCAAGTCGTCGAAAGTGTGGTGTGAGGACGGGTTAGATGCCCATTCATTAATAATATTTTACCTATGTGCTTTTTTACGAAAAAGTATATAGGTAAGGTATTAATTTAAAGGAGTGTGTAAAATTACACGAAATCCATCAAAGTAAAAGAATGAAGGAAAGGGGGACTTAATGTTGACGTATCGTCAAAGAATATCTTTATTTATCTTTTTAGATTCGGTTATTGTGTTAACCTGTATATTTATTAGCCGATTTTTAGTTGATGCTACCTTCTCTGTTTTCACATTATCAACAGTCATACTTTCACTTTCACTATTATTAAGCCATCATTTATTTGCTTATATAACTAAACTTTATAAA
>NZ_JBALOX010000059.1:2653-7093 GCF_036965165.1 Bacillus sp. JJ1521
AAGCTATTACTTTATCGGTAATTACCGCGGCAACGATCATACTAATTGTTAATCATGAGATATTCTTTCGATTAATGATGGTTACTTGGTTATTACAAATGTTAATAATCGGTGGATCTCGCTTTTGTTGGAGAATTTACCGGGATACATATATTAAAAAGAATGAACAAAGAAAACGTACATTAATTATTGGTGCAGGTTCAGCAGGGACTATGGTTGTTCGACAATTGAAACACAATCAAGATGCAGAGTTATTTCCAGTTGGATTCATCGATGACAATATAAAGAAACAAAATCTTGATATATTAGGCATTCCTGTTTTTGGAGGAATAGAAAATATCGAGGAAGTAGTAAAGGAAAATAATATAGCAAATATCATCATTGCGATTCCTTCATTAAGTAAGAAGGAACTGAATATTATTTTTCAGGAATGTGCTAAAACAAAGGCTAAAACACAAATCCTTCCGATGCTTGAAGATTTAATCACCGGGAAGGTAGCTGTCAACCAATTCAGAGATGTTCAAGTTGAGGATTTGCTGGGTAGGCATCCTGTTGAGCTTGATACAGAGAGTATATCAGACTATGTTACCGATAAAGTTGTTCTCGTGACTGGGGCAGGTGGTTCAATAGGTTCAGAGATTTGTAGACAGGTAGCAAAGTTCAACCCAAAACAACTTATTTTGCTTGGTCATGGTGAAAACAGCATATATACAATCGAGCTAGAATTAAATGAATCCTATAAATCCTCAAAAATAGACATTACAACCGAAATTGCGGATGTCCAGGATAAACAAAAAATGATGGAAGTGATGAGTACATATCAACCTGACGTTGTTTATCACGCAGCTGCCCATAAGCATGTTCCGTTAATGGAGCGAAATCCAGAGGAAGCAATCAAAAACAATATCATTGGAACGAAAAATGTGGCTGAAGCCGCAGACTGGTGTGGTGTTCATACATTTGTAATGGTTTCAACAGATAAAGCGGTAAACCCAACAAGTGTAATGGGTGCAACAAAAAAAGTTGCAGAAATGATCGTTCAACATATGGGTAAAACAAGTAAAACGAAATTCGTTGCGGTTCGCTTTGGAAATGTGTTGGGCAGCCGTGGGAGCGTCATTCCACTTTTCAAAAGACAAATTGCGAAAGGCGGACCAGTAACAGTCACTCATCCAGATATGGTTAGGTATTTCATGACCATCCCAGAAGCATCAAGATTAGTGATTCAAGCCGGTGCACTTGCACAAGGCGGAGAAATCTTCGTTCTGGATATGGGAGATCCCGTTAAGATTATTGATTTGGCAAAGAATTTAATTAAGCTATCTGGATATTCTGTTGATGAAATCGGAATAGAATTCTCCGGAATGAGACCTGGAGAGAAGCTGTTTGAAGAATTATTAAAGGACGATGAGGTGGATGAAACGCAGATTTATCCCAATATATATGTTGGAAAAACTGCAGAACTATATATAGAAGAAATCGAAAAAGTGATTATGACCTATAAAAGTTTAACAAAGCAAGAAATTCGGGAACAGCTCGTTAGCTTGGCAAATAGAACACCATTCCCTCAAAAACGATTAATGTCCATACCAGGTTAAAGGAGAGAATTATGAAATGAAGGTAAGAAAAGCAATCATTCCAGCTGCTGGATTAGGTACAAGATTTCTTCCAGCAACAAAAGCAATGCCTAAAGAAATGCTGCCCATTGTCGATAAACCGACAATCCAATGTATCATTGAGGAAGCAGTTGAATCAGGAATTGAAGATATCATTATCGTAACAGGAAAAGGAAAACGAGCGATTGAGGATCATTTTGATCACTCCTTTGAGCTCGAACAAAACCTTTTTGACAAAGGGAAATTTGAATTATTGGATGAAGTCCAAAAAGCTTCAAAGCTCGTTGATATTCACTATATTCGGCAAAAGGAACCAAAAGGCTTAGGTCATGCAATCTGGTGTGCTCGTAAGTTTATCGGAAACGAGCCGTTCGCCGTATTACTAGGCGACGATATTGTATCGTCAGAAAAACCATGCTTAAAACAAATGATTGAACAATATAACAGGTACAATGCATCCATTCTAGGTGTTCAAACTGTTCCAGAAAAAGAAGTTCACCGCTATGGAATTGTTGACGGGAACCAACACGGTGAACGCTTTTACAGTGTAAATCACCTAGTTGAAAAGCCAAAACAAGAAGATGCTCCTTCGAATCTAGCAATCATGGGGCGCTATATTCTAAATCCGCGAATCTTTGAAATTCTTGAAAGCCAACAACCAGGGGCAGGTGGAGAAATTCAATTAACCGATGCAATTGCTGGGTTGAATAAGTATGAAGCGGTTTATGCATATGATTTTGAAGGTACTCGATATGATGTTGGGGAGAAGTTAGGGTTTATTCAAACAACACTGGAATTTGCATTAAAGAGAGAAGACCTTAGAGTAGAGCTTCTCGATTATCTAAAAAATATCATGAATAAAGAGCTAGTGAAATGAGTACGGCTGATAGCGAAAAAAAGAAGGTGTTATTTGTTGCTACGGTCGATTATCATTTCAAAAGCTTCCATTTACCATACTTAAAATGGTTTAAAGAACAGGGCTGGGAAGTTCATATTGCTGCATTTGGCAATCTTGAACTTCCTTTTGTTTCGAAAAAATACAATATACCGATTCAACGCTCTCCTTTTAGCTTCAAAAATGTTGGTGCTTATAAAGAGTTAAAGTCATTAATTGATGAAAACCACTATGAACTCATACATTGTCATACACCAATGGGCGGTGTTCTTTGTCGATTAGCAGCAAGGCAAGCACGAAAGAATGGAACAAAAGTAATTTACACTGCACACGGGTTTCATTTTTGTAAGGGAGCCCCATTGCTGAATTGGTTATTATATTATCCAATTGAAAGATTACTAGCTTCAAATACAGACTGTCTTATAGCAATTAACTCGGAGGACGATGAGCTTGCCAGGAGACACCAGTTTAAAGCAGGCTTTGTCGAACATGTACATGGGGTAGGGGTAGATCTTGAAAAGTACAAACCAGTTGATTCAATTCGACGAAATGTACTAAGACGTGTAAATGAATGCAATCCTAATCATTTTATTATGTTTTATGCAGCGGAATTTAACAAAAACAAAAACCAAAAATTACTTATCCAAGCCTTAGCAAAAATAAAAAATGACGTCCCAAATGCAAGGCTATTATTAGCCGGGGAAGGCCCGTTATTAAACGAATGTAAGGATTTAGCCTTGGAATTGGGTGTATATAGTATGGTTCAATTTTTAGGTTTTCGAAACGATATTGAATTATTACTTAAAATGAGTGATATCGCTGTTGCATCTAGCTTACGGGAAGGATTACCAGTAAATGTGATGGAAGCAATGGCATGTGGACTGCCTGTTGTTGCAATAGAAAATAGAGGACATAAGGAACTAGTTAACAACCATGAGAATGGTTGGATTGTTAATCCAAACGATATTGATTCATTTGCAAACAGGCTAAAAGAATTAGCAACGAATGAGTATCTTCGAAATAAACTTGGCAAGGAAAGTAGATTCATAATGGAAAGTAAATATGGTGTTGAGAGTGTGTTAGATCAGTTGATTGAAATTTATAGTAGATATATGGAGCGGGAGGAGGAATTACAGTGGGCGGTCCACTAAGGGTTTTACATGTAGTTGTTAATATGAATCGTGGTGGAGCAGAAACACTAATCATGAACCTATATCGCAATATGGACCGCTCAAAGGTTCAATTCGACTTCCTGACATGCAAGGAGGGTGTATTCGATAAAGAAATCCTTGAAATTGGTGGAAAAATACACCGTATTCCATATATAAGTGATGTTGGTCATTTTGGATATGTAAAGGCACTAGATCAGTTTTTTAAAGAATATAACTCTTACAAAATTGTTCATTCCCATTTGGATAAAATGAGCGGACTCGTCCTACGTGCTGCAAGTAAGGCTGGAATTCCAGTTAGGATTGCACATAGTCATAATACGCAAAGTGAGGGGGGAGTTGCTACAAAGATTTATAAATCGTATTCAGGTAAATATATTAATTCGCATGCCACCAATTTATTCGCTTGCTCCAATGCAGCCGCTGAGTGGCTTTTTGGGCAAAATTCCAAAGAAGCAAATATATTAAAAAATGGTATTGAATACGATAAGTTTCTATTCTCTAATGATAGTAGGAGTGATATCAGAAAAGAATTTAACATTAGTGACGAAACATTGGTACTTGGTCATATAGGTAGATTTAATCATCAAAAAAATCATTCATTTCTGATTGACGTATTTTCTGAACTTAATGAAAAAGTTCAAAACTCCGTTCTTATACTAGTTGGTGATGGAGTATTACGGTCTCGTATTGAGGAAAAGGTAAGACAATTAAATCTAGCAAATAAAGTTTTGTTTCTGGGAGTAAGACAAGATATTAA
>NZ_JBALOX010000060.1:0-4344 GCF_036965165.1 Bacillus sp. JJ1521
GACGAGTACTGACAGAAGGCGTTCTTTGCCTTCAGAAGTGATTGGCTTGTGACCTCGAGGGGCTAGGCTGCTTGCGCTAGACAGCGAAAACTTCGTAAAAATTTTTTTTACTTTCATATCGTATAAAGAAAAAGAATTTACCAAATGGCAAATTCGATTCCTATATATTAACAAACAATATTTGATTTGTCATTTTTCTGACGACTTATTTTTTTCGATAAAAAAAGGTATCTTCCGTATCCAGTCCATATGATGCTGGATTAAATATTTGTTCGGTACTCCCAACAAATAAGATTCCATCACTTTTAAGAGCATCACTAAATTTTTTATACAGCATGTCCTTTGCCTCTTCTGTAAAATAGATTAATACATTTCGACAGATGATTAAATCGAAGTTGGTTCCAAAGGAATCTGCCAATAAATTTTGTTTTTTAAACGTTACAGTCTTTTTTATGTCCGAATCGACATTGTAAAAAGCACCATCTTGGGTAAAGTAGCGCTTTTTAATGTCAGAAGGCACTTCTTGAAGGGAGCGTTCTGGATATACCCCCATCCTAGCCCTAGTTAGAATATTTTCATCGATATCCGTGGCTAAAATGGATATTTGGTGTAAAGGTAAAAATTTTGATAGAATCATTGCAATTGTATACGGCTCTTCACCAGCTGAACAAGCCGCACTCCAAACTTTGATCTTCCGATTTTGTTCAATTAATTTTGGAAGAATTTTTGTTTCTAGTACTTCCCACCGTTTCGCATTCCGATAAAATTCCGAAACATTGATGGTCATTCGATCCAAAAACTCATACAACAATTCATTGTCTTTTTCGATACCTTTAAAATATTCCTGAAAGCTTGAAAAACCTCTTTTTTCGTATAATGAAGTAAGTCTTCTTACCATTTGTGCTTCTTTATATAAACGTAAATCAATACCAGTTTTTCTTTTTATCTGTTCGGTAAATAATATGTAATTCTTGTCCATAGCTTCTCCTCAAAAAACGTCATTCATAGGGTGGAATGTTCCTTCAGAAAAACCAGCCCCTAAAAAGAGCTGGTTTGGATAGTTTTATCAAATACTCCTCGGCGTATTTGCGCCCGATTTTTTTCGAGCACGCTCGAAAAATTTCCTCTAAAAAATCGTGGCATCCGCCGGAGGCTTTAATTTTAATCAGCAGAAGTACTGACTTCTGATGATTAAAATTAGTAGATCCAATTATTGATTAGCTTATCGTAGGCTACTAATTCTTCCTCTTTAAAGAATAATGCAATTTCACGTTCAGCACTTGCTGGCGAATCAGAACCATGTATAATGTTCTTTCCAACAGTTACTCCGAAATCACCACGGATTGTTCCAGGTAGGGCATCTTTTGGATTTGTAGCACCCATCATTTGGCGTGCAGTTGTAATTACATTCTCTCCTTGCCAAACCATTGCAAAAACTGGTCCAGATGTGATGAAATCAACTAGGTCCCCGAAGAATGGACGCTCTTTATGCTCACCGTAATGATTGCCAGCAAGCTCTTCTGAAACCGCCATCAATTTAGCTCCCGCTAACTGAAAGCCCTTTCTTTCAAATCGTGAAACAATTTCACCAACTAGTTGACGTTGTACGCCATCAGGCTTAACCATTAAAAATGTCTTTTCCATAACTATCTCCACCCCACCAAAAATATGTATAATAGTCTTTTTTTAGCGACCAATCAAAATAGTAACACTATTTTGATTGGTAATCAATGGTATTCCTAAAATTTTCTTTTTCCGATATATTTCGCGACATTGTAGAGCGTATTTTTAGCACGGGATGAAGGCAATTCTTCCAAAATCTTATATGCTTTTTCTAAATATCGATTGCTTAAGCCTTCCGCTTGTTTGATCGCATCTGATTGTTTAATAGATGTAATTATAGGTTTAATCTCAGCTACTGTTGTTCGTTCCGTTACTTGAATAATTTGTTGTTTAAGGTTTTCATCCTTCATCGCGTACAGAACTGGCAATGTAATATTACCTTGCATTAGATCGCTGCCAGCAGGTTTACCCAATTGTTCATCGGTACCCGTGAAGTCTAGAATATCGTCTGTAATTTGGAATGCCATCCCCACATAATAACCATATAAAAACAGTTTTTTATGAACTTCGGTAGGAACATCTGCAGCAACTGCTCCCAATTGACAGCTACTTGCAATTAAAAGTGCCGTCTTCCGCTTTATTCTACGTAAATAACAGCGCAAGTTTTGATCAAAACGATATTTATCTTTGATTTGTTCGATTTCACCTAAACAAACCTCAACAATTGTATGTGCCAGGAGTTTATGTAATAAGGGATTTGGAAGCTTTGTAATGATTTCTAGTGAGCTACCTAGAATATAATCTCCAGCATACATCGCTATTTTATTATCCCATTTTGCCTTAATCGTTGGCTTACCACGTCGAAGATCCGCGTCATCAATTACATCATCGTGCACGAGTGATGCAGTATGAATGAGTTCAAGTGTTATGGCAACATTTTTAATTACATCAATATCATATTTCCCAAATTTTCCTCCTAAAAGGACAAAAACGGGTCGTAGCCGTTTACCACCAGATTGTAATAAATGCAACCCAGCCTGTTGAAGAACCGGATGCTTCCCTTTGATGGAAGCCTCCAATTCTTTTTCTATAATTGCTAAATCTGTATTCAAATACGAATACATCAAAGATAATTTCATTGGTTTCACCTTGATCTCAAAGTATAAAGCGATTAACTATTTCTTTTTCTTTTATAACCTAAATGCATTGCGGCTACACCTAATGTGTATGGTTTCACTTCAATATCGCTTAAGCCTGCTTTTTGAAACATGTTTGCAAGCTCTTTCATCCCCGGAAAATCACGCGCGGATTCCTGAAGCCATGAATATTCCTGATAACTTTTTGCAAAAATCTTTCCAAAAATCGGCATAATAAAACGAAAATAGAAAAAGTATAATTGTTTAAATCCGATCATCGTAGGCTGTGAGGTTTCTAAACAGACAACCATTCCGCCAGGCTTTACTACCCTGCGCATTTCTTTTAAAACGGTCATGTAATCGGGAACATTTCGAAGGCCAAAGCCAATTGTTACATAATCAAATGAATTATCTTCAAACGGAAGCTCCATCGCATTGCCATGTATTAATTCCACCTGATTTAACTTTAACTTGTCCACTTTCTCTTGACCAATTTTAAGCATATTTTTACTAAAATCAAGACCGACCACTTTTCCCTGAGGGCCTATCTTCTCTGCAAGGGTAATGGTCCAATCAGCAGTGCCACAGCAAAGGTCAAGGGCAGATGATCCTTCTTTGACATCCATTCGCTTCATTGTATCCTTACGCCAAGCTTTATGTTGTTGGAAGCTGATAACAGAATTCATTTGGTCATAATTTTTATATATTTTTTCAAATACATGATGTACACGTTGTTCTTTAGATTGCTCCATAATTACCCTTCTTCCACGCTTCTTTTCAATGATAATGTAGTACCATTTAGAAGTAATTCATTAATACGGCTAAGTAGTAGGTTGTTTATTTTAGGGTTAGATTCTAAAGACTGTTCTAGCCTTTTACTTACATGAGAAAGATGCATGTTAAATTTATACATAACATCCATTTTCTGATCTTGTTCTTGCACTGAGACTATTTTCTTAAGAGTCTTAATCAGAATTGAATTTCCATTCTCTAAGTATTGGTCTCTTTCAAATAATAATCTTTTTAGCAACAAAAAATTTTTGACGATTTCATCCCATTTTTCTATTTGAAAACGATTCACGATTTTTCGAAAGATGGCAGATTCGACTGCTGCCACACCTGAAAATAGCTTATCTGTTCTTTCATGATCCATTTGATACAAATAAATTTTTGCTTCATTTACCTCTTTAATACCCTCTGCGAGTACACGTATGAAGTTTATATCGGAAGCTTGGGCAAGAAGATAATAATACAATCCGCTAAAATAGTCTCCTGCCAAAACTGCCAACTGTTGACCTCGCATACGTTCATCTGAAATAGCAAGTCGATTGGGGACTGTTTCATGGGTATCTAATGCCTGCTGAACAAGCATAGTGGTTACTATATAATTTGTTAATTGCTCTTGTGGCAAAAGCAAATCCTCGCATATGGAGTATAACAATAATAGTTTATCCTCATCTATACTCGGTGTTTCCATGTATCTTTGAAGGTATGAGTGTCTAGTTTTGTCCTCAATACGCTCCTTAAGATTGGCAACAATTTCCTTGATGTCATGCAAATCAATCACCCTTGTTTCCCCAATTTAAATAATATCAATCAAATGCGTTAGCGTATTGCACCCGAATTTTAGGTCCACACGATGTGG
>NZ_JBALOX010000060.1:4392-4834 GCF_036965165.1 Bacillus sp. JJ1521
CTTTATTCAGTCTGCTGATTAAAGTTAATCTATATTAACGTACCTAATATTAGTCTTTATAAAACAACGTTAATTATAACATACATCACTTAGTTTTTCCCTTAGTTTTATTCATACCAAAAGAAAAAGCAGGATTTACCTGCTTATTTTTTTGAATCTGATTCAGTTTCTCCATGACTTGTTTGGATAATTGCATGACCACGTATTTTGATAGCTGAAGTATGTTCTGTGAATTGGGCAATCATGACTTCACCTTTATCCAATTTCTCGGAATGGTGGAAGCGTGTATCAGATCCTCTTGTTAATCCGATTACATTCACACCATCTTCCACTGCCTTGATTACGATAAATTCTGAGTTTGAATTATTACTCATCCATCTTCACTCCTGACTACTATGTAAAGGAACCGTTTTGATATAGTTTCATGATGTCTAGCTCCAGG